>NZ_JAPZLF010000012.1:0-195310 GCF_033804645.1 Micromonospora sp. RTGN7
CACGGGGTATAAATCATAATTGGCACTGGCTTATCAAGCACCCTGTTGAGTTCTCAAAGAACAACCACACACCATCCGAAACCCCCACACAATGGGAGCCCATCCGGGGCATTTCCGTTCACCGTTCCGTTCCTCGCACCCGCCGCTTTCGCGCTGGGCACTTTTACTACGTTACCCGCTGGTTTCTGCCTTGTCAAACCGGTGTTTCCCGATCCGACCCGCTTCCACCCAATTTGCGGGCACCACACAGTCACCGGCTTTTGCCAGCTCGTCTGTGGCTTCCGGCAGGCCGGCCGCTGCGGTGACCGCAAGCTCGCCCGGTTCCCTACCGGCGTTGAACGATACCCGGTCGGTCTCGCCTCGCCAAATCCGCCCTGCGGCAGATCCGGGGCCCCGCCCGGCCCGGCTCGCGAGGAGTGCTTCCCTCGTGATCCGTGCTCGTTGTCGCGCTCCGGCCTTGAGGACTTCCGTCCCGTTTCGTCCGTTCCGCGCTGACAGAGAGAAAGTTACGCCCCCGACGGATTGATCGTCAAATCCGTCGGGGGCGTCCCGCATCACAATCGCGCCGTACCCGCTATGCGCGCAGCTCGACCCCGGCGAAGGACTTCTTGCCGCGACGCAGGACGAGGTACCGGCCGTGCAGCAGCTCCGTCGGGGAGACCTCGGCGTCGACCTCGGTGATCCGATTGTTGTTGACGTACGCACCGCCCTCCGCGATCACCCGCCGGGCCTCCTTCATGCTCGACACCAGGCCCGACTCCTTGAGCAGGCCGGCGACATCGGGCAGCTCGGCGAGGTGCACCAGCCCTGCCTCGGCCAGCGCCGCACGCAGCGTCTCCGGGGTCAGCTCGTCCAACGACCCGCGGCCGAACAGCGCCTGGCTCGCGGCGACCGCCTGGGCCATCTCCCGCTCGCCGTGCACCAGGGTGGTCAGCTCCTCGGCGAGGGCCCGCTGGGCGAGCCGCGCCGCCGGCCGCTCCGCCGTCTCCTTCTCCAGCTGCTCGATCTCCGCACGCGAGCGGAAGCTGAAGTAGCGCAGGTAGCGGAGCACGTCCCGGTCGTCGGCGTTGAGCCAGAACTGGTAGAACGCGTACGAGCTGGTCAGCTCGGGGTCGAGCCAGACGGCGCCGCCCTCGGTCTTGCCGAACTTCGTGCCGTCGGCCTTGGTCACCAGCGGGGTGACGAACGCCTGCACCGGCCCGGCCCCCCGTCGCCTGACGTAGTCGACGCCGGCGGTGATGTTGCCCCACTGGTCGGAGCCGCCGAACTGGAGCCGGCAGTCGTGCCGGCGGTGCAACTCGTAGAAGTCGTTGGCCTGGATGAGCTGGTAGCTGAACTCGGTGAAGCTGATGCCGGTCTCCAGCCGGGCCTTGACCACCTCCCGGGCCAGCATCTTGTTCACCGGGAAGTGCTTGCCGACGTCACGGAGGAACTCGACCACCGACATCTCGGCGGTCCAGTCCAGGTTGTTGACCAGCTGCGCCGCGTTGTCCCCGGTGTACGACACGAAGGGCGAGAGCTGGTCGCGAATCCGGCCCACCCAGCCGGCGACCACCTCCGGCGGGTTCAGTGAGCGCTCGGCGCTCTCCTTGGGGTCGCCGATCTGGCCGGTGGCCCCGCCGACGAGCAGCAGCGGCCGATGCCCGGCGAGCTGGAGCCGGCGGGCGGTGATGACCTGCATGAGGTGGCCGACGTGCAGGCTCGCCGCCGTCGGGTCGAAGCCCACATAGAAGGTGGCGACCCCGCCGTCGAGCAGCGCGCACAGCTCGTCGGCGCCGGTCGAGTCCTGGATCAGGCCTCGCCACTGCAGGTCTTCGGTCAGGGAGTCCCGCACGGTCGGCGGGGGGCTGCTGTCGGTCACGGTCACCGATTCTCCCCCACCCCAGGGTCCGTGCGGTACCGGGTTCTCTCCGCTCACCGTTGGCTAGGCTGGGCCCTTTCGTACGCGAGGAGGAGCCGTCGTGGAGATGCCGGAGGAAACCGGAGGCTTTGTGGCCCTGCTCGGCCTCGAGTTCGACGAGGCGAGCGGGGATCGGGTGGTGATCCGGTGGCGGGTCCGCCCCGAGCTGCACCAGCCGCACGGCATCCAGCACGGCGGGGTGTACTGCGCGGTGGTGGAGACCGCCGCGAGCATCGGCGGCTCCCTGTGGCTGGGCGAGCAGGGCCGGGTGGTCGGGGTGGCGAACCAGACGGACTTCCTCCGCGCGGTGCGCAGCGGCGAGCTGACGGCCGTCGGCACGCCGGTCCACCGGGGCCGCAGCCAGCAGCTGTGGCAGGTCGAGATCGCCGACGAGGCGGGGCGGCTGGTCTCCCGGGGGCAGGTCCGGTTGCAGAACCTGACCGTCGACTGAACCGCCCACCGGGTGCCCGGTTAGGGGCTTTCGGGGCTTTCCGCCCGGTATCGTCGCGGCGATGGCACCCGTTGATCCGCGCCCCAGGTGAGGAAACTCCTCGCCGCCACGCTCGGCGTCCTCTCCGCCGTCGGCGGGTTCGTGGACATCGGCGACCTGGTGGCGGCGAGTCAGGCCGGGGCCCGCTTCGGCATGGCCCACGCCTGGGTGCTGCTGCTCGGGGTGGTCGGCATCTGCGCGTACGCCGAAATGGCCGGACGGATCGCGGCGGTCAGCGGGCGGGCGGTCTTCGACCTGGTCCGGGAGCGGCTGGGGCCGCGGGTGGCGCTGCTCAACCTGGTGGCCTCCTACCTGGTGACGGTGCTGACCCTGGCCGCCGAGTTGGGCGGGGTGGCGCTGGCCCTGCAACTGGCCTCCGGGCTGAACTACCTGATCTGGGTGCCGGTCGCCGCCCTGGCCGTCTGGCTGGTGCTGTGGCGGATGCGGTTCCAGCTGATGGAGCGGATCTTCGGGCTGGCCGGGCTGACCCTGGTGGTCTTCGCGGTGGCGCTGTTCCGGCTGCCCACCGACTGGGCGGCGCTCGGCCGGGGCGCTGTGTTGCACGGCGGGGCGGCGGGGCAGGGCTGGGGGGCGTACTGGTTCGTGGCGGTGGCCCTGTTCGCCTCGACGGTCAGCCCGTACGAGGTGTTCTTCTTCTCCTCGGGCGGGGTGGAGGAGCGGTGGAGCAGCAGGGACCTGGCCGACGCCCGGACCAACGTGCTGATCGGTTTCCCGGTCGGCGGGTTCCTCGCCCTGTCGCTGATCGCCACGGCGACGGTGGTGTACCACCCGGGCGGGGCGTCGTTGGACTCCCTCGACCAGGTGGCGCAGCCGGTGGTGCTCGCATTCGGGGGCCTGGGGCTGGCGGTGGCGGTGCTGGCGTTCTTCGCGGTGACCTTCGGCGCCGCGTTGGAGACCGGGCTGGGCGCCGCGTACGCCGCCGCGCAGTACTTCGGCTGGCAGTGGGGCAAGCGGGTGAGCCCGCGGGAGGCAGCCCGGTTCCACGGCGTGTTGCTGGTCAGCGTCCTGCTCGGGGTGCTGGTACTGCTGACCACGATCAACCCGGTGACGCTGACCGAGTACATGCTGATCGTCAGCGCGGTGGTGCTGCCGCTGACGTACCTGCCGATCCTGATCGTGGCGAACGACCGGACGTACCTGGGCGACCGGGTGAACGGGCCGGTGCTGAACCTACTGGGGGCGGTGGTCCTGCTGCTCATCGTCGCCGCCTCGGTGGCGGCGATCCCGCTGGCGGTGATGACGAGGATGGGACGGTGAGGACGAGCCATGAGGATGCAGCTCGGCCGACAGTTGCTCGACCGACAGATCGTCGACCGGGACGGGCGGCTGGTCGGCAAGGTCGACGACGTGGAGTTCGGGGTCGACACCGACAGGGTGCCGTACGTGACCGCCCTGCTGACCGGGCAGGGGGCGCTCGGGCAGCGGATCGGCGGGCGGGTCGGGCGGCTCCTCGTCGCGGTCGCGGACCGGTTCGTCGACGACCCGTCGGCGGCGCCGCTGCGTATCCCGTACCCGATGGTCGAGCGGGTGGACAGCGCGGTACGGCTACGGACCCGCCTCGACGAGCTGCCCGGCTCCCCGACGGAGGCGTGGGTACGGCGGCACCTGATCGACCGGATCCCGGGGTCGAACCGTGCGAGCGGGTGAGCTGATCGGCCGGTCCGCGTACGACCTGCACGGCCGGCGGTTGGGCCGGGTGGCGGACGTGGTGGTGCGCGGATCCGGCCCGCAGGGGAGGCTGCGGCTGACCGACGTGGTCGTCGCGAGGCACTGGTTCAACCGGGTGATCGGCCGGCTGATCGGACCCGAGCGGCACCCGTCGGGCCCGTGGCTGATCCGCTGGGTGGCCCGGCTGCTCAGCCACAACAGCCAGCAGGTGCCGACCGACGCGGTCCGACTGGTCCCGCCGGTGCCCGGCTTCCCGTTCGGGGAGCCGGAGGAGCCGCGCTGAGCCGCGCCGGCACAGCCGGGGCGCAGCCGCGACCCCGCTCGGCGGGAGGGCGCGGCGGCGGAACCGACGGTCGGGTCGGCGGAAGGACAGGAGTGCACGGCGGCGAGACGGACGGTCGGGTCAGCCGCGGGCCGGGTCGAGGGCGGGCGCGGCCTCGGCGGTCCCCTCGGTGTCCGGCTCGGCCGGTACGGTGACCCGGCGCAGCCGTACCGCGGTGATGGCCCGCTGGTCGATGTCGGCGACCTCCAGCTCCCACCCGTCGATGGTGATGTCCTCGCCGGCGACGGTGGGGATGTGCCCGAGCAGGGTGAGCACCAGCCCGGCGACGGTGGTGTAGTCGCCGCCGGGACGGCCGGGCAGGTCGACGCCGATGTCGGAGAGGTCGTGCACCGGGAAGGTGCCGGGCAGCAGCAACGCCCCGTCGGCCTCGGTGCGTACGCCGTGCACGTCCCGGTCGGTCTCGTCGTAGATCTCGCCGACGATCTCCTCGAGGATGTCCTCCAGGGTGACGATTCCGTCGACCGCGCCGCGCTCGTCGACGACCAGGGCGATGTGCTGGCGTTCCGACTTGAACTGGCGCAGCGCGTCGACCACCGGAAGCGAGTCGGGCAGCAGCATCGGCGGGCGGGCGCAGTCGTCGACGGGGCGGTCGTCGGGCACGCCGACCAGGTCACGCAGGTGGATGACGCCGACCGCGTCGTCGAGGCCGCCGTGGCGCACCACCGGCGCGCGGGAGTGCCCGGTCGCGGCCAGCACCAGCCGCGCGGCCTCCGCGGTGGTCCCGCTGTCGAGCGTGAAGACCCGCAACCGGGGTACGAGCACCGCGCGCAGCCGCCGGTCGGCGATCTCCACCGCGCCGGCGATGATGATCCGCTGTTCCTTGGTGAAGCCGTGGTTGCCGGCGACGATGTCGCGCAGCTCGTCCGGGCCGATCTCGTCCGGTTCGTGCTTCGGGTTGAGCCCGACCAGGCGGACCACCAGGTCACTGGTCGCGCCGAGCAGCCAGACCGCCGGCCGGGTGAGGGTGGCCAGCAGGTCCAGCGGGCGGGCGACCAGCAACGCCCAGCGCTCGGCGGACTGCATGGCGATCCGTTTCGGGGCCAGCTCGCCGAAGACCAGGGTCACGAAGGTCAGGGCCAGGGTGACCACCACGATGGCGAGGGTCTCCGCGGCGGTGCCGAACATCCCGAGCAGCGGCACGACTGGCTTGGCCAGGGAGACGGCCGCGGCGGCCGAGGCGAGGAAGCCGGCCAGGGTGATGCCGATCTGGATGGTGGCGAGGAAGCGGTTGGGGTCCTTGGCGAGGCGGGCCAGCACCCGGCCGGCCCGGCTCGTGCGTTCCAGCCGCTGGATCTGGCTGTCCCGCAGCGAGACCAGCGCCATCTCGCTGCCCGCGAAGATCGCGTTGAGGACGACCAGGACTCCGACCAGGGCCAGTTGGCTCCAGTAGCTCTGCACGCCTGGTTCTCTCCCTCACGAGGACGACCCGGTCGGGTACGACCGGTGGCGCCGCCCCAAGGATTCGGCCGGCACTGGGCTGTTTGTGCCCCGTGCACGGGTCCGTGAATCCTGCCCCGGCCAATCGGCCGGTCAGGGCCGAGCCGAGCGGCGGGTCAGGGCCCGGGGGCGACGGTGGGTCAGGCCCGGTCGGCGACGGGCGGGGCGGGCAGGTCGAGCACGTAGGAGCCGCCCTCGGGGCGGAAGCCGAGCCGGTGGTAGTAGGGGGCGACCATGCCGGACGGGCTCACCACCCGACGGAACCCCCGATCGGTGAAGAGGCTGCTGCGCCGGTAGACGAACTCCCCGGGAGTGAAGTCGCGGAAGCGCTGGGTCACGTAGTCCAGGTCGACCTGGACTACGTCGGCCTCGGCGTGCGCCAGCACCACCCCCACCACCTCGTCGGCGCGGACCACCAGGAACGCCGAACGCTGGCTGGTGTGCCCAACCCAGTGGAAGTCAGGGTTGAACCGGGCGATGTCAGCGGCGTGCACCCGCAGGGTGTGGGCCAGGAACTGGTCGTGGACGCCCACCTCGACGACCTGGTACGTCTCCTCGTCGTGCCGGGTGCGCAGCATCTTCCGCAGGTACCACACGTTGATCACGGCGAGCACTACGTTCAGCCCGACCATCGGCCAGACAGCGAGGGCGGCGTTGTAGCCGATCAGCACCAGACAGCCGACGAGGTTGAGCGCACGCAGCCGGAGGACGCGCGTCTGCAGCAGCGACCAGACCAGCAGCGCCGAGCCGATCCAACCGATCAAATCCAGCCAGTTCACCCCGCGAGACTAGTGGCAACCAGCTCAGCTCGCCTGCGGGGCCGCCACCCGGTTGCCGCGCCCGAGGTCAGCCGGCGAGTTCCAGGACCCATTCCTCGACCTCGGCACCACGACCGTTGGCGTACCCCCGGTCCTCACCCCGGACGACGAAGCCGCACTTGCGCAGCACGGCGAGGGAGGCGGCGTTGTCCTTGACGATGCGGGCGTGCACCGGTCGCTGCGGCAACTCGGCCAGCAGCGCGGTAAGGGCCCGGGTGGCGTACCCACGGCCCCAGCCGGCCCGGTCGATCCAGTAGCTGACCTCCGTCTGCTCGTCGACGGGGAAGGCGACCACGTGGCCCACGACCGCGTCGTCGACGGTTACGGTGCGCACGACGATGGCCGGGTCGGCGCGGATACGCCGCCAGTGCGCCTCGAACGCCGCCCGGTCCGCCGGGTCGGCAGGGCCGAAGGCGGCCACCCGGTTGGCCTCCGGGTCCTGCTCGAAGGCGAAGAGGTGGGGCAGGTCGTCGTCGCGTACCGGTCGCAGACGCAAATCCTCGGCGATCACCGGGGCAGGGTATCGGTCGCCGGAACGGGACCTACGGTTCGGGCACCACCCCGCGCGGGCCCTCGGCGTCAGGGCCGTTGGTCCCGGGCCGGTCGGGCGCAACGCCCCTGCCGCCGTCGGCTCGCGCGCACGACGGTGGAGGGGGACGGCGTTCCCGGCTACGCGCCACGGGGACGAGGGGCCGGCACCGGTCGGAGGGGAACGGACGGATGCGCACTGAGACCAGGACCCGGCTGGACGAACCGGGCAGGCTGGACGAAGACGAACCGGGCGGGCTGAGTTCGGACGAGGCCGCCGCCCGGCTGCACGCCGACGGCCCGAACAGCATCGCCAGGCCGGCCCGCCGGCACCTGACCGCTCGCGTCCTACGTCAGCTCGTTGACCCGCTGGTGGCACTGCTGCTGGTCGCGGCCGTGGTCACCGCCGCGCTCGGCGACTGGCCGGACACCGCGGTCATCGTCCTGGTCGTGCTGGTGAACACCGCGATCGGCGTGGTGCAGGAGGTCCGCGCGGACCGGGCGATCGCCGCGCTGGACCAGATCGCCGCGCCGAACGCGCGGGTGATCCGCGACGGCCACGACCTGATCGTGCCGGCTTCCGGGGTGGTCCGCGGCGACCTGGTACGCGTCGAGGCCGGCGACGTCGTCCCGGCGGACCTGCGGCTGGTCGAGGCGAGCCGGTTGCGCCTGGACGAGTCGGCGCTGACCGGCGAGTCGGTGCCGGTGGACCGGGACGTCGACGACGAAGTGGCGGCCGGCACCGTGGTGACCGTCGGCCGGGCGGCGGGCACGGTGATCCGTACCGGGGCGGCGAGCGCGCTGGGCCGGATCAGCGCCCTGGTCACCGCCACCCGACCCGGGGCCACCCCGTTGCAGCGCCGGCTCGCCGGACTGGGCCGGATGCTCGGGTTGGTCGCGGTGGCACTGTCCGGGCTCGTGTTCGGCCTCGGCATCCTCAGCGGGCGGCCGGTGGTGGACATGGCGGTCACCGCTGTCAGCCTGGTCGTCGCGGCGGTGCCGGAGTCGCTGCCGGCCGTGGTGACGCTGGCGCTGGCCCTCGGCGCCCGTCGGATGGCCTCGAAGCGGGCCATCCCCCGGCAACTGCACGCGGTGGAGACGCTGGGCTCGGTGACCGTGATCGCGTCCGACAAGACGGGCACCCTGACCGAGGGCCGGATGGCGGTGCAGCGGGCGGTGACCGCCGACGGATCCGCCTACGACGTCACCGGCGCGGGCTACGAGCCGCGCGGGGCGGTTCGGCGCGACGGCGCCACCGTGGCCGTTCCTGATGAGCTGCGCCGCCTGGCGCGGGCCGGGCTGCTCTGCAACGATGCCGTGCTCTCTCCGCCGACGGACGAGCGACCGGGCTGGGACGCGGTGGGCGACCCACTGGAGGCGGCGCTGGTGGCCTTCGCCGCCCGGTGCGGACTGACCCCGGAGACCACCCGGACCGCCTGGCCCCGGGTCGCCGAGCACCCCTTCGATCAGGCGACCCGCCGGATGACCACGGTGCACCGGTCCTGCGACGGTCGCTGGTTGGTGGTGTGCAAGGGCGCTCCGGAGAACGTCCTCACCGCGCCGCTGCTCGACGCGGACGACGCGGAGATCGCCGCGCTGGCGGCCCGGGCGCAGGAGTTGGCCGGCGCGGGGCTACGGGTACTCGCGGTCGCGACGGCACTGGTCGAGACCCTGCCCGACCCGGCCGTGCCGACCGGGCTGCGGCCCGCGGGATTGGTCGCCGTCGGCGATCCGCTGCGGGCCGGCGCCGCCGACCTCGCAGCGAGCTTCGACGCGGCCGGGGTCCGGTTGCTGCTGGTAACCGGGGACCACCCGGCGACGGCCGCCGCGATCGGCGGTCAGCTCGGCATCTGGCGCGAGGGTGACCCGCTGGTCCGGGGCGACGACGGCGACCTGGCCGATGCGCACCCGGCGGCCCGGGTGTACGCGCGCACCCAGCCGGAGCAGAAGCTCGACATCATCGCCGGGTTACAGGCCCGGGGTCATGTGGTGGCGATGACCGGGGACGGGGTCAACGATGCCCCGGCGCTGCGCCGCGCCGACATCGGGGTGGCGATGGGCGGGGGCACCGAGGTGGCCCGGCAGGCCGCCGACCTGGTGCTGGTCGACGACGAACTGTCCACCGTTGCCGCCGCGATCGGCGAGGGCCGACGCGTCTACGACAACATCCGCCGGTTCCTGCGCTACGCCCTCTCCGGCGGGCTCGCCGAGATCGCGGTGATGTTGATCGGCCCGCTGTTCGGGCTGGCCGTGCCGCTGCTGCCGGCGCAGATCCTCTGGATCAATCTGCTCACCCATGGGGTGCCGGGGGTGGCGCTCGGGGCGGAGCCGGCCGAGCCGGGGACGCTGCACCGCACGCCGCGCTCGCCGCAGGAGTCGGTGCTGGGCGCCGGCCTCGGCCGGGACGTCCTGCTCACCGGCGGGCTGATCGCGGCCGTGACGTTGGGCGCCGGGGTGCTCGCCGCCCATTGGGACCGCCCCTGGCAGTCGGTGGTCTTCGTGGTCCTCGGCCTGGCGCAGCTCGGGGTGGCGCTGGCGGTCCGGGCGCCGCGGCCCGCGGGCGGGCGGGCGGGCAACCCGGCGCTGCTGGTCGCGGTGGCCGTCTCGGCGCTGCTCCAGGTCGGCGGGGTGCTGGTCGAGCCGCTGCGGGCGTTGCTCGGCACCGACCCGCTCGGGGCGAGCGAGCTGGCGGCGTGCGCGGCGGTCGCCGTGCTGCCGGCGCTGGCGCTGCGCCTGCTGCGCCCCCGTCGCGGCGGCATTCCCGCCGGGCCGGGAGCCACCCCGGCGAGCCCTCGCGGGGAATCCGACCCCGCCGGCGCGGTGCCCGACCCCACCGGCGGCGGGGATCGGGACCAGAGGCCCGCCGGTCGGGGCCCGCGGCCCTGACCGGCAGGCCCGCGCCGGAGCAGGCTGGAGCCGGACGAAGGAAGATGCGATGACCAACGTTTCCGGTGCCCCGGTCGTGCGTCACCACGCGCAGAACATCGTCGCCGAGGCGGTCGCCGAAGCGAAGAAGGTCTCCGCCGCGGTCGACGTGGTCGGCGACATCGTCGACGGCTCCCCCGACCCTGTGCTGCTGCGGGAGTCCCACGACGCGGCACTGCTGGTGCTCGGCTCCCGCGGCCTCGGCGGCTTCGCCGAGCGGGCGCTCGCCGAGACGGTCGCCGGCTGGGCGGCGCAATACCCGCAGGTGCGGCTCCGGCCGACCCCGTGCCCGCCCCGGCCGCTCCCCCGCCCGGGACGGGCACGACCAGCGCAGTGGAACAGGCAGGCCCGGAGCCGGGAACAGGCAGGACAAGCTCCCGCGTACGGGCACGACGGGCTCCGGTGGCGGCGTCGGGCCCGGCAGCCCGGGCGTCGGGTGGCGGTCTGCGGCATGCGCCCCGGCGAGGCGTGCCCGGCGAGGCGTGCCCGGCGGCGGGTCCGGCGGCGGGTCCGGGCAAATGCCGTTTCTCGGCGGTGGCGCCGTCGACAATGGTCCCTGAACACGAGCCCAGGAGAGCTGATGAACCGACCTGTCGTGGTGGGCGTGGACGGATCGCCGTCGAGCCTGGTCGCCGCCGAGCACGCGGCGCAGGAGGCCGTATGGCGGTCCCGGCCGCTGCTGCTGGTGCACGGCTACCTGCACCCGCTCGGCTACGGCGTGCCGATCAACCCGTACGACCTCGGGGTGCCCGCGCCGACCGACGAGTCCCGGCGGATGCTCGACCGGACGGCGGCCGAGCTGCGCGGGCGCTGGCCCGGCGTCGACCTCGGGGTGCGTGAGGTGGCCGGCGGTCCCGCGGCGAGCCTGGTCGAGGAGTCCCGGCGGGCGGAACTGGTGGTGGTCGGCAGCCGAGGGCTGGGCGGCTTCGCCGGCCTGCTGGTCGGCTCGGTCAGCGCCCAGGTGGCCGGGCACGGGCACTGCCCGGTGCTGGTCGTCCGCCCCGAGGAGCAGCCGATCCCGGTCGACGGCCCGGTGGTCGTCGGGGTGGACGGGTCGGAGCCGGGGCGGTTCGCCGTCGCCCTCGCCGCCGCCGAGGCGGCCCACCGGGGCACCGGCCTGGTGCTGGCGCACGTCGCGACGGCCGACGACGGCCGCCCAGTGCCCGACGAGGTCGCGGAGTCGGGGGCGGCGGGCCGGGCCGACTCGACGGACCTGCTCGCCGGGGCCGCCGCCGAGGTGGAGGCGGCGCACCCGGGCCTGACCGTCGAGCGGCGACCGCTGCGGGCGGCCAAGCCCGAGCAGGCGCTGATCGAGGCGAGCGGGGACGCGACCCTGGTGGTGGTCGGCTCCCGTGGGCGCGGCGGCTTCGCCGGGCTGCTGCTCGGCTCGGTCAGCCAGGCGCTGGTGCAGCACGCGCACTGCCCGGTGCTGGTGGCCCACCCGTACCCGACCGACGCCGGCTGAGCGGCCGGGCGGCCACCCCGGCCACGGTCACCCCCACAAACGACAAGCACCCTCATTCCGGACTGGCCGATGCCGCGCCGCCCCGGCGCAGGTGTGAACGCTCCCCTCCTCCGCACCTACTGACGTCGTAGCCGGGCGCTGACGCTGCGATCCTCGCCCCGCATGGCGACCGGGTACAGGGCAGCGCCGGAGGCAAAGCGGGGAGTGGCCCATCAGTTGCGATCCCCGCCGGGCACGGCGGCCAGGCGCAGCCACCGGATCGGGCCCGGGGACGTGGACAAGCTGGCGCGGTTGCGATCCTCGCCTGGCACATGGCCGGGCGCGGCCTCGCTGTTGCTGCGCTTTTGGCGCGCGGATCGCGGCATGAGAGTAAGTTCTGACAGCCTGTACAGAACGTTTGGCCGCGGCCGACGCGGCTCCGCTGAACGAGGGGACGCGGTGTCTAGCGAAACAACTCGGTCGCCCCTCGTCCTGTCGATCTCATGGGGTCGCATGGACGTCGAAAACTTTGGAGTTGGCAAGGACTTCAAGCTCTACCCCGGGGGTGGCCGCCCGTGGGACTGGTCCGAAACCGGTACTCGCCACAGCCCGGGTGTTCAGCCCGACGATGTCCAAGAGCTTCTAGCTCACGGCGCCACGACGGTCGTACTGTCGCGTGGCATGCAACTTCAACTCCAGGTCGACCCGCGTACCCTCAGACTGCTGGACGAGCGCGGGGTCACCGTCCACATGGCCGAGACCACCGGGGCAGTCCAGATCTACAACAACCTCGCCACCAGTGGCACCGCCGTCGCAGGACTGTTCCACTCGACCTGCTAAACGCCACCACAGACACACGCTGGCAGCGGCAGATGCGGACGCGCGGCGGCATCTCGCGCTGTACGTGGCGGGTCGTGCTGCTCGTGCTCGGCACCACCCCGCGCACCGTCGACAGCGACCTCATCGAAGGTGTGGTACGCGGAACGGGCCGGCACGGTCCTCGACGTCGACGTCGTTGAAGTAGCCGTCTCGGCCAGATCGCTGCTCTGTCCACCGGGCTGGTCGGGATCGTCGCGTTGGGCGACGCCGCCATCGTCACCGTGCCGGCAGGCAGTTGGGTCGGGATCGTGCGCAAAGGGCTGCACGGTTCCCTCTTGGTCAGGCCGTGCGCCGGGACCTGCTTCGATTCAGCCCGACGTGTCCATCAGGGCGGTGACATAGGCGTCCAGACGCTCCTCCACGGCCCGCGTTGTCAGGTCTGTCCTGCCTGCCTCGCGCCATGGCTGCGCCATCGACTGCACCTCTTCTGAGCACGCCAGCGCGTCCCGCACTTGCCAATACAGCCGCTCACTCGCGGCTGCGGCCAGCACCCCACCGGCCTCCTCGTACGCCTGCACGAACCGCGGGCCCCAGGCCGGCCCGTGCAACAGCGCGAGATTGGTGGAGCAGTGCGCCACATCGAGATCCGCCGGGCCCCAGGAGGTCCCTGCCCAGTCGACGACCCCGGTGATCCGGGCACCTGCCGGCCCTGGGGGCGGCACGTCGAACAGCACGTTGCCGGGTTGAAAGTCCCGGTGCAGGAATCGCCCTTCATAGGGCGGCGCGGGCTTGCGGATCACGTCGATCGCTGCGGCCCAAGCCCCCGGGTCGGCGCCCTTCGGAGTCACAACGGTGTCGGCGGTCGTCAACGTCGCATACTTTCGGGGCCGCTCGGCAGGTCGCACTGCGTGGATCGCCACGAGCTGACGGGCCAGCAGGAGAACCCGCGTCCCCGCTCCCTCATCGTGGAGGATCGTCCGGCCTGCCAGATGTGTCATCAGGAGCGATGGATACGCGCAATGCGTGGCGGTCGGATCGACCGCGACCAGTCCAGGAGCCGGCACGCTGGTCCGCGTGAGCAGAGAAAGGGCGTCGGCCTCCCTGCTCAGCCAGTCCTCGGCGTGTCCCACGTAGAACGGGTCGACGAAGCTCCGCAGCACCAGGACCCGGGTGCTGCCGTCCGGCGTGCCGATGGTCAGCCTTCGCATTTGGGCAGTGATGCCGCCGTGCAGCATCTCGGTCTCGACGATTCGCTCGCCGACTTCCAGGTGCCGGCTCACCCAAGCCAGTGTCAACGGTAGGACAGCCGCCGCGTCATCGTGGTTGGTCACCGTGACACTTCATCATCCGGAGGGCGGCTTGCATGCGGGAAGGTCAGCTGTCCAGGATGTGCTGGGGCGGATTCGTCAAGCATCAGGTAAGACTCGACAGGGCTTCAGAACCTGGGCTCGACCGGCGAGGGCAGCCGGCCCGGGGGACCGACGCGGCCGGCGGGGTCAGCGGCTGGTGCCGGTCAGGGCCGGTGCCGGTCAGGGCCGGTCGCGGCCGGCGAGCAGGTCGTCGAAGCTGGTGGTGAGCGCGAACGGATCGGGCGGGGAGGTGCCGGGCCGCCGCCGCACCTGGTCGGCCAGTTCCCCGCCCGCGCGGAGGATGCGGGCGCGCAGAGCGCCGTCGGCGGTCCCACCGGACCAGTCCTCCGGTGCGGCGAAGACCGCCGTGGGCACGACCACCGCCCGCAGGTACGCGAACATCGGCCGGAGGGCGTGCTCCAGAGCCAGCGAGTGCCGGGCCGTACCAGCGGTGGCGGCGATCAACACCGGCCGGTCCACCAGCGTGCCGGAGTCGAGCACGTCGAAGAACGACTTGAACAGCCCGTTGTACGACCCGTTGAAGATCGGCGTGACCGCCACGACGCCGTCGGCCCCGGCGACGGCGTCCAGTGCCTCGCGCAGGCTGGCCGGCGGGAAGCCGGTGAGCAGGTTGTTGACCACGTCGTGGGCGTGGTCGCGCAGGTCAACCGGGCGGAGCTCGACCTCGACGCCCACCCGGGCCAGCTCGTCGCGGGTGGCCGCGGCGAGCTGGTCGGCGAGCAGCCGGGTGGACGAGGGCTGGGAGAGCCCGGCGGAGACCACGGCCAGGGTTCGGCGGCTCATCGGCCGGCCTCCGTCCCCGCACCGGCGACGGCCGACTCGGCGGCAGAACCGGCGACGGCCGACTCGGCGGCCCGGGCGGCGACGAGCGACGCGTGGGTGGGCGCCTCGGGCACGTGCGCGGGGCGCAGTGCGTCGAACTCCCGACGCAACACCGGGACCACCTCCTCGCCGAGGAGGTCGAGCTGCTCCAGCACGGTCTTCAGCGGCAGGCCGGCGTGGTCGATCAGGAAGAGCTGCCGCTGGTAGTCGCCGACGTAGTCGCGGAAGCCCAGGGTGCGGTCGATCACCTGCTGCGGGCTGCCCACGGTCAGCGGGGTCTGCTCGGTGAACTCCTCCAGCGACGGCCCGTGGCCGTAGACGGGGGCGTTGTCGAAGTACGGGCGGAACTCCCGCACCGCGTCCTGCGAGTTGCGCCGCATGAACACCTGCCCGCCGAGCCCCACAATCGCCTGGTCCGGTGAGCCGTGCCCGTAGTGGGCGAAGCGCTCCCGGTAGAGGCCGACCATCCGCTGGGTGTGCTCCGGAGGCCAGAAGATGTGGTTGGCGAAGAAGCCGTCGCCGTAGTAGGCGGCCTGCTCGGCGACCTCGGGGCTGCGGATCGAGCCGTGCCAGACGAACGGCGGCACCCCGTCGAGCGGGCGCGGCGTGGCGGTGAAGGACTGCAACGGGGTACGGAACTTGCCGGACCAGTCGACGACGTCCTCGCGCCACAGCCGGTGCAGCAGGTCGTAGTTCTCGATGGTCAGCGGGATGCCGGCGCGGATGTCCTTGCCGAACCACGGGTAGACCGGGCCGGTGTTGCCCCGACCGAGCATCAGGTCGACCCGGCCGTCGGCCAGGTGCTGGAGCATCGCGTAGTCCTCGGCGATCTTCACCGGGTCGTTGGTGGTGATCAGCGTGGTCGCGGTGGAGAGCAGCAGCCGCTCGGTGCGGGCCGCGATCCAGCCCAGCATGGTGGTGGGCGACGACGGCACGAACGGCGGGTTGTGGTGCTCGCCGGTGGCGAAGACGTCGAGGCCGACCTCCTCCACCTTGCGGGCGATCGTCACCATCGCCTTGATCCGTTCGTGCTCGGACGGCTCCCGCCCGTTGGTCGGGTCGACGGTGACGTCTCCGACGCTGAAGATCCCGAACTGCATGACCCACTCCTCGCTGACTACCGGGGCCGTCTCCGACCGTCGGACGCAGCGCACAACCTATTTGACGAGTCAACTATTCCGTCAGGCGGGCCCCGCCGGCCGGGCCGAGTCAGCCACCGGCCACCGAGGGAAGCACCCGCACCTCGGCACCGGGGCGGACCGGCGCGGCCAGGCCACCGACGTGCCGGCAGTCCTCCCCGTCGACGTAGACGTTGACGTACCGGCGCAGCTCACCGCGCTCGTCGCGGAGGCGGCGGGACAGCCGGGGCCAACCGTCGGCCAACTCGTCGAGAACATCCCGCAGCGTGCCGTGGGCCCGGACGGTGAGCCGCGCCGCGCCGCCGACCTCGCCGCGCAGCGGACCGGGCACCAGGACGGTGACCACTCAGACCTCCGCGGCCCGGACGCAGAGCACGTCGGGCAGGTGGGCGGCGACCAGCGACCAGGAGTCGCCCTCGTCGCGGCTGGCGTAGACCGCGCCGGAGCGGGTGCCGAAGTAGACCCCGGTCGGGTCGGCGTCGTCGGCGCACATCGCGTCGCGCAGCACCGCCGGGTAGAACGGGCCGTCGGGCAGGCCGACGGAGAGCGGCTCCCACGTTCCACCGGCGTCTGCGGAGCGGTAGACCCGGCAGCGGTGGTCCGCCGGGAAGCGCTCGCCGTCGGCGACGAGGGGGAACGACCAGATCATTCCGGGGCGGGTGGGATGGGCCACCACCGGGAAGCCGAAGTCGCTGGGCAGGCCGTCGGCGATCGAGGCCCAGGTGCGGCCCCCGTCGTCGCAGCGGTAGACCCCGTGGTGGTTCTGGGCGTACAGCCGCTCGGGGTCGCCGGCGTCCCGGGCGATCTTGTGGACGCACTGGCCGAACTCGGGCCACTCGTCGGGCAGGAAGTAGGCGTGGATGCCGGTGTTGCCCGGTGCCCAACTGGCCCCTGCGTCGTCGGAGCGGTAGACCCCGCCGGTCGACATGGCCACCACGAGGCGAGCCGGGTCGTGCGGGTGCGGCAGGACGCTGTGCACCGCCTGCCCACCGAAGCCCGCTTCCCACTGCGTGCGGTGGGGATGGTCCCAGAGCGCGCGGACCAGCTCGAAGGTGCGGCCGCCGTCGACGGAACGAAAGAGCGCCGACGGCTCGGTGCCGGCCCAGACCACGTCCGGCTCGGCCGGCCCGGCGGGGGCGAGCTGCCAGACCCGGCCGAGGGTCGCCCCCGTGTCGGCCGGAAAGGCGACCGGGGCGTGCTCGGGCTCGTGCCAGGACGCCCCCAGGTCGTCGCTGGTCGCCACGCTCGGCCCGAAGTGCGAGCTGGACGTCCCGGCGAGCAGGCGGGGAACGGCGCGCCGCTTGTCCACCGCCAGCGCGTAGACGCCGGTCATCGGGAAGTGCGGACCGTCGAGCTGCCACGTTCTGCGGCCGTCGGTGCTGGTGGCAAGGAAGAGACCCTTGCCGGTGCCGATCGCGAGCAGGGTGGTCATGGGCGGTTCTCCGGTCAGCCGGGGACAGATGGCGTGATTATGGCCATAGAGTCAGACAAGAATCGCGCAGACGCGTCGGGTCGGGTCGGGTCGGTCGGCGCCGGCTCAGCGGCGGGAGCGCGGCACGTGTCGGCGGTACCCGCTCACGGTCGGGTCACCGGCCAGCCAGAACCGCCATGGCACGTCGTGCGCGCCGGTCACCCCGACCCGGGGGCCAGCCGTGACCGCCGCCTCGGGCACCGGCTCGACAGCCGGGCGCAGCCGCACGGGACCGTCGCCGAGCAGGTAGCGCCCGTACACCGCCTTGTCGATGCCGAGGGCGGCGCAGAGCCGGGCCGGCCCGCGGGCCAGGTCGACGTCCCGCCGCACGGCGGCCCGCCGGGCCCGGGCCGCCTCGACGCCCTCGACCACCTCGCCGGCCCGCAGCAGCACCGCCGAGGCCTCCCCGTCCGGCCCGGTCACCACGTTCACGCACCAGTGCATGCCGTAGGTGAAGTAGACGTAGGCGTACCCGGCCGGGCCGAACATCACGGCGTTGCGCGGGGTGCGGCCCCGGTGCGCGTGCGAGGCCGGGTCGCCGGCCGTGCCGGCGTACGCCTCGACCTCGGTGATCCGGACGGTGACCCCGCCGGTCGAGAGCCGGCAGCCGAGCAGGCCCCGGGCGGCCGGCACGACCGGCCCGGCCAGCAGCTCGGCCAGCGCGGCGAGGCCGGCGTCGCGCACCGGCGCATCGGAGGGCGGCACCATGGCCCGAGCCTATCCGGGACGGTCCGGTGCGCCGGGC
The DNA here is from genome assembly GCF_033804645.1 of Micromonospora sp. RTGN7. Lineage (NCBI taxonomy): Bacteria > Bacillati > Actinomycetota > Actinomycetes > Micromonosporales > Micromonosporaceae > Micromonospora > Micromonospora sp. RTGN7. The sequence goes on from NZ_JAPZLF010000012.1 coordinate 17,941, forward strand.
GACCACGGCTCTGGCGACCACCGCCCCGGCGACCGCGTCGCCCACCGCCCCGGGGGCGACGGCGAAAATGATCACCGGCAGCCCTGCCGCGCGCAGTCCCTGCTGGTACGCCTGCGCCACTCGACGGACGCAGCGCCTAGCTAGGGGCGACCAGCGGCTCCTCGGCAACTGGTCCCTCGGCTACCGGCGACGACGTGGCTCGGGCGGCGGCGATCGCCGCCTGCCCGGACGGCACCATGATCGCCACGATCATCACGGCGACCGTGACCAGGCCAGCCACGATCAGCAGAGTCTGGACGCTGATCACGTCGGCCAGCGGGCCGAACACCACCATGCCGATCGGGGTGGCCAGGGCCATCACGATGCCGACGTAGCTGAACACCCGGCCGTGCTTCTCCGGCTCCACCGTCTCCTGGATCAACGTCATGAACGGGGTGGAGAACAGGGGGACCGCGAGCCCGAACAAGAACATGAAGCCGTAGAAGACCCACAGGTTGGTGCTGAGGCCCAGCGCCACGGTGAGGATCGCGAAGCTGAAGGTGGAGATCAGGATGAGTCCGATCCGGCTGCGCTTGGCCAGCCAGGTGGCGATCAACGCTCCGCCGAGCAACATTCCCACGCTGAACGCGATCTCCAGTACGGCCAGCATCCACTTTTCGCTACCGAAGGTGCGGGCCACCATCAGCGGCGTGACGAACGACGGCGCGACGGTGAGCATGAAGATGATCGCGTAGACCAGCAGTAGCCAGCGGACGATCCGGTGGGTCCAGATGTACCGCATGCCCTCGACCAGATCCTGTCGGTAGGTGGTCGTGGTCTCTGTCGCCCGATCCAGGGTGGGCACCGCGACCAGGGCCAGCAGCCCGATCCCGATCACGGCGGTGATCACGTCCAGGAAGAAGACCGACACCACTCCGAAACCGGCGTAGATGGCGGCAGCCACCGCCGGAGCCAGCAGCGCCATCGCGGAGCTGGTGGTCTGGAACATGCCGTTGACCCGCATCAGCTGGTCGGCCGGCACGATCTGCGGAATGATCGCCTGCACCGTCGGTGTCTGCACCCCGGCCCCGAAGGAGCGGACCGCGACCGCCAGCAGGATCACCCACAGTTCCGTGATGCCGTTCAACATCAACAGGGCCAGGACCAGGGTCGCCGCCGCAATGCCCGCGTCGGCGATGATCGTCAGCGTCTTGCGGTTCATCCGGTCGGCCAGCACCCCGCCGAAGATCGACACGACACCCTGGGGGGCGAACGCGCAGACGGCGTAGAGCGCGATCGCCAGGCCGGACTTGGTCTCCAGCGTGACGTACCACATGACCACGTACTGGACGATCATTGAACCGAACAGCGACACGGTCTGGCCGGACAGGAAGAGCGCCACGTTGCGTTTCCAGCGTCCGGGTGCCAGCGCGGGACTGCTCTCGGGGACAAGGCTTGTCTCGGGCACGGTCTCCTCAATCAGGGCAGTTCGTCAGCGGCGACGGCAACGATAACCGCAGGGTGTGACGCCATCGGGGCACTGGCGAACGGCCCAGCTCGGTTCGGGAGGCCGGTTGACTCGTACGTCGGTGAGCACTCGCCCGATCAACCCAACCGGCAACCGCCGGGCGGAGCCGGGGTTACGTCTGGTGCTGCAGTTGATTTCCGGCAGCGTGAACGCTCCCGTGGCGCGCTAAAGACCATACCGGTGCCAGGTGGCTGTGGCTCGCAATTTAACCGGGAGCGACGCTGGCCGCCGCCCCGCGGAGAAGATGGTCAGTCGGGAGAAGCCGGCGGCCGAGCCGTCGCCCGAGCAGGAGCAGGAGCAGGAGGGCAAGTGATGGGCCTGCACCGTGGAGGCTGGCACCGGGGGCGCTGGGGCCGGCGCTGCGCCTGCACCAGACGGCACGCTCGGGGTTATCGCGGGAACGGGGGTCGCTGGTGATCAACGAACACCCACCGGAGTACGCCGGGGGCCCCTGTCTCGGGTGCGGCGATCCCTGGCCCTGCATTCCCCGCCAGGCGGCAATGATGAAGGAATTCGCCCACCATCCGACCGAAGCTGTTCCTACCTGGGTGCCTGGATTCAGGCGGGTCTGTTGGAACGAAAGGCCCGCGACCTTCCGCCCGACCCTGATGCCCGAGGGCGGCACTTCGGGTGGATCGGCCTACTGATAGAGGCTCGGGAAATCATGGCCGAGGTTACCGATGAACAGCCTCACCAAATCCGCGAAACCGTGAGACGTTTTCCATATCACCCGTGCGGCAAGCGTCCAGTTCATCAGTCCGATCTTCTTTCGCCTAATCAAGATCCGCACGGAGATTCACACGTACGACGGCTGGTTGTGGATCGACGGCTACCAGCTCGACGCCAAGGGAGAGGCCGCCGCACGCCGGGAGTTGTTCGTCATGAGGGCAGGAGTGAGCGTTATGAACTCACCTCCCACACCCGAACCACGGACAGCAGCCAGGCGGACGAGCGCGACGCGTTGAACACTTCGTTGACAACAGTGCGTTTGCCTGCTGGAATCGACGGCATGACCGCAGCGGAGCAGGATCTGTTCACCGCGCCCGATCCGGCGCACGCCCGGGCGCACCGCACCTATGCCGCGCTGACCCGGATCGCCGAGCGGCACGCGTCCGACGACGCACGCCGCCGACGCCACACCAACCCGTACGTGCCGGACCCGTACGAGGCGGTGGCCCTGGTGACCGCGCTGGCCGCCGGCGGCGCGGAGCTGGCCGCCGACGAGGAGCCGGTCGACTCCGCCGACCTGGTGGCCGCGCTCACCCTCGTGCCGCACGTGCGGGCCGAGCTGGACGCGCTGGAGGCCGGGCTGCTCCGGCTCGCCCGCGACCGGGGGCTGACCTGGCAGTCGATCGCCTACGGGCTGGGCCTCGGCACGCCCCAGGCCGCCCGGCAGCGCTTCGAGCGGCTCACCGGCCGGGTCGACGCCGGGGCCGGGAGCAACGCACGGAACGACGGCACCCGGCAGAACGACGACGGCGGCGGCAGACCGGACGGCGAAGGCAGCGGCGAGGGCGACGGCAGACCGGACGGCGGCGACGGCGAGCGCGACGGCGGGGGACGGGGAAGGTGACGGAGCGCGCGGAGCTGCTGGCGTACTGCCTGGCGAAGCCGGGGGCGTGGCTGGACCAGCCGTGGGAGGACAACGAGGTGGTGAAGGTGGGCGGGCGGATCTTCGCCTTCCTCGGCCCGGAGTCCGGCGAGCGGGTGGGCGTCAAGTGCGGCCCGACCCGGGACGTGGCCGACGAGTGGCTGCACCGGTTCCCCGACGACGCGGTCCCCTCCCCCTACCTCGGCCGGTCGGGGTGGAACAGCCTGCGGCTGGCCGGCGCAATCGACGGCGACGAGCTGCGCGAGGCGGTCGACGCCTCGTACGAGGCGGTGGTGGCGAAGCTGCCGAAGCGGGACCGCCCGGCGGCCGACTGAGCTGGGACCGCCCGGCGGCCGGCTGAGCGCGGCGCAACGGCCGACGCGGCGCGCGGGAGGCTCCCGCGCGCCGCGTCAGGACAGCGTCGTCAGCGGGGCACGACCTGCTCGGCCGCCCACTCCCGCCAGCCGGCGAGCTGGTCGACGGCGGCGGCGAGCTGGTCGGCGACCGGTCCGGGGCCGGTGGAGCCGGGGGTGGTCCGCGCGGCCAGCGCCGAGCGGACCGAGAGCACGTCGCGTACCGACGGGTCGAGGTGCTCGCTGACCGTGGTCAGGTCGGCGTCAGAGACCTCGTCGAGGGCGCAGTCGCGGACCGCGCAGAGCGCCACCAGCCTGCCGGTGATCTCGTGGGCGTCCCGGAACGGCACGTTGCGCCGGACCAGCCAGTCGGCGACCTCGGTGGCCAGGGAGAAGCCGACCGGCGCGGCGGCGACGAGGCGGTCGACGCGTACGGTCATCGTGGAGATCATCCCGGCGAGGGCCGGCAGCAGCAGCTCCAGCGTGTCGACCGCGTCGAAGGCCGGCTCCTTGTCCTCCTGCATGTCCCGGTCGTACGCCATCGGCAGGCCCTTGAGCATGGTCAGCACGCTCACCAGGCCGCCGATGAGCCGGCCGGACTTACCCCGGGCCAGCTCGGCGATGTCCGCGTTCTTCTTCTGCGGCATGATCGACGAGCCGGTGGCGAACGCGTCGTCCAGCTCGACCCAGCCGAACTCCTGCGACGTCCAGAGCACCACCTCCTCGCCGAGGCGGGACAGGTGCACCCCGATCATCGCGGTGATGAAGAGGAACTCGGCCACGAAGTCCCGGTCGGCGACCGCGTCCATCGAGTTGGCGAAGGACGTGCGGAAGCCCAGCTCCTTCGACACCGCCACCGGGTCCAGCGGCAGCCCGGAGCCGGCGAGCGCGCCCGCGCCGAGCGGGCTCACCGCGGCCCGGTGGTCCCAGTCGCGCATCCGGTCCAGGTCGCGCAGCAGCGGCTGCACGTGGGCCAGCAGCCAATGGCCGAAGGTGACCGGCTGGGCGTGCTGGAGATGGGTCATCCCCGGCGCGGCCGTGTCGACGTGCCGCTCGGCCTGCTCGGTGAGGGCCTCGGCCAGCTCGACCAGCCGACCGGCCACACCGCGGGCGTGGTCGCGCAGGTAGAGCCGCAGGTCGGTGGCGACCTGGTCGTTGCGGGACCGGCCGGCGCGCAGCTTGCCGCCGAGGCTGCCGAGGCGTTCCAGCAGCCCCCGCTCCAGGGCCGTGTGCACGTCCTCGTCGTCGACGGTGGGGCGGAACGACCCGGAGGCGCAGGCGGCCTCCAGGTCGTCCAGGGCAGCGAGGATGCGACCCAGCTCCTCCGGGTCGAGCAGGCCGGCGCCCGCCAGGACCCGGGCGTGCGCCCGGGACCCGGCGAGGTCGTACGGGGCGAGGCGCCAGTCGAACTGCACGCTGACCGACAGCCGGGCCAGGGCCTCGGAGGGACCGCCGGCGAACCGGCCGCCCCACAGGCTCGTACGGTTGGTCGCGGCGCTGTTCTCGGTGAGGCTCTTGTCGTCCACGCCACCCATTGTGGTTCCCACTACTGTCAGCCGCCCAACCGGGCGTCCCGGGCGGCAGCCATCTTGCTGGGCAGGCCCCACAGCTGCACGAAGCCCTTGGCCAGGGACTGGTCGAAGGTGTCGCCGGTGTCGTAGGTGGCCATGCCGAAGTCGTACAGGCTGGCCTCGGAGCGCCGACCGGTGACGGTGGCCCGGCCGCCGTGCAGGGTGAGCCGCACCTCGCCGGTGACCTGCTGCTGGGCGTCGTCGATGAAGGCGTCCAGGGCCCGCTTCAGCGGGGAGAACCACAGGCCGTCGTAGACCAGCTCGCCCCAACGCTGCTCGACGCCCTTCTTGAACCGGGCCAGGTCCCGCTCGACGGTGACCGCCTCCAACTCCTGGTGGGCGGTGATCAGCGCGATCGCGCCGGGGGCCTCGTACACCTCGCGGCTCTTGATGCCGATGAGGCGGTCCTCGACCATGTCGAGCCGGCCGACGCCCTGCGCGCCCGCGCGCCGGTTCAGCTCACCGATCGCCTGGTACGGGGTGACGGTCTCGCCGTCGATCGCGACCGGGACGCCGGCCTCGAAGGTGATGACCACCTCGTCGGCGTCGCGCTCCTGCGCCGGGTCGGACGTGTACGAGTACAGGTCCTCGATCGGGGCGTTCCAGATGTCCTCAAGGAAGCCGGTCTCCACGGCCCGGCCCCACAGGTTCTGGTCGATCGAGTAAGGCGACTTGGCCGACACGTCGATCGGCAGGCCCTTCTCCTCGGCGAAGGCGATCGCCTTGTCCCGGGTCCAGGCGAAGTCCCGGGCCGGAGCGATGATCTTCAGGTCGGGGGCGAGCGCGGCCAGGCCGACCTCGAAGCGGACCTGGTCGTTGCCCTTGCCGGTGCAGCCGTGCGACACGATCGTGCCGCCGTGCTTGCGGGCCGCGGCCACCAGGTGCTTCACGATCAGCGGCCGGGACAGCGCGGAAACCAGCGGGTACCGGTCCATGTAGAGGGCGTTGGCCCGCATCGCCGGCAGGCAGTAGTCGGCGGCGAACTCGTCGCGCGCGTTGACCACCTCCGACTCGACGGCCCCGCAGTCCAGGGCGCGCTGCTGGATGGCGTCGAGGTCCTCGCCGCCCTGCCCGACGTCCACCGCCACCGCGATGATCTCGGCGCCGGTCTGCTCGGCCAGGTACGGAATGGCGACAGAGGTGTCCAACCCTCCGGAATACGCAAGGACGACCCGCTCGGTCATGGTGTGCTGCTCCCTTCAACTTGTTGTTCTTCCCGACGGGACCACGCGGTGAGCTTCTCGCCCAACGCGGCACCGCCGACGGCCTCGCGGGCCACGACGAGAATGGTGTCGTCGCCGGCGATGGTGCCGACGACCTCGGGCAGGCCCGCTCGGTCCAACGCGCTGGCCAGGTACTGGGCTGCGCCCGGCGGGGTACGCAGCACGGCGATGTTGCCGCTGGAGTCGACCTCGTTGAGCAGCTCCCGCAGCAGCCGGATCAGCCGGGCCGGTGCGGCCTCGGCGTCGCGCAGCGGGCGGTGGCCGTCCTCGGGGATGACGTACACGGCGCGCCCGTCGCCGCCCCGGGCGGTGACCGCGCCCAACTCCTTGAGGTCCCGCGACAGGGTGGCCTGGGTGACTCCCGCGCCGTCGCCGGCGAGCAGGTCGGCCAGCTCGGTCTGCGAGCGGACCTCCTTGTCGCGGATCAGCTCCACAATGCGGGCGTGCCGCGCGGCCCGGGTCAGCGGCGCGGTCATCGCCGGTCCCCCAGCAGGTACGTCAGCAGCGCCTTCTGCACGTGCAGCCGGTTCTCCGCCTGGTCGAACACGGCGCTGCGCGGGCCGTCGAGCGCCTCGTCGGTGATCTCCTCGCCCCGGTGCGCCGGCAGGCAGTGCAGCACGATCACCTCCGGCGCGGCGTGCCCGAGCAGCTCCTCGTTGACCTGGTACGGCAGGAACGGGGTGATCCGGTCCAGCCCGTCGGCCTCCTGCCCCATCGAGGTCCAGGTGTCGGTGGCGACCACATCGGCGCCCCGGACCGCCTCGACCGGATCGTGCAGCACGCGTACCGACCCGCCGGTGCCGGCGGCGATCTCCGCCGCCCGGGCCACCACCTGCGGGTCAGGGTCGAACCCGTCCGGCCCGGCGACCCGCACGTGCATCCCGGCGGTCGCCCCGGCCAGCAGGTACGAGTGGGACAGGTTGTTCGCCGTGTCCCCGACGTACACCAGGGTCCGCCCGGCCGTGCCGCCGCACCGCTCGCGGACGGTGAGTAGGTCGGCCAGGAGCTGGCAGGGGTGAAAGCCGTCGGTGAGTGCGTTGATCACCGGCACGGTGGCGTGCTCGGCGACCTCGGCCAGGCGGTCGTCGCCGTGGGTGCGCAGCACGATCGCGACCACGTACCGCGACAGCACCCGGCCGGCGTCGGCGAGGGTCTCGCCCCGGCCGAAGTGGGTGACCTGGGTGTCCACCACAAGGGGGTGCCCGCCCAGTTCGGCGATGCCGGCGTCGAAGGAGATCCGGGTGCGCAGGCTCTGCTTGTCGAACAGCACCGCCACCGACTTCGGCCCGGCGAGCGGCTTGTGGGTGTACCGCTCGGCCTTCATCAGGGCGGCCAAATCCAGCACGGCCGACTGCTCGGCGGGCGAGAGGTCGTCGTCGCGCAGCAGGTGCCGGATCATGCGGTGACCTCCGGGGTGATGGCGTCAAGGGCAGCGGGGAGAGCGGCCAGGAAGGTGTCGACCTGGTCGGCGGTCAGGATCAGCGGCGGGGCGAGCCGGAGCACCCCGGGCTGCACCGGGTTGACCAGAAAACCGGCCTCGCGCAGGGCAGCCGCCACCGGGCCGGCGACGTCAGCGGTGAGCACGATCCCGAGCAGCAGGCCCGCGCCGCGCACCTCGGCGACCAGGGGGTGGCCGAGCGTCTCGATGCCCCGGCGCAGCCGCTCGCCGACCCGCTTGACGTGGTCGAGCAGCCCCTCGCTGGCGATGGTCGACACCACCGCGAGGGCAGCGGCGCAGCTGATCGGGTTGCCGCCGAAGGTCGTGCCGTGGGAGCCGGGGGCGAGCAGGTCGGCGGCGGGCCCGAAGGCCAGGCAGGCACCGATCGGCAGGCCGCCGCCGAGGCCCTTGGCGAGGGTGACGATGTCGGGCTCGACGCCCTCGGCCTGGTGGGCGAACCAGTGCCCGGTGCGGCCGACGCCGGTCTGCACCTCGTCGAGCACCAGCAGGGCACCGTGCCGGGCGGTGATCCGCCGGGCCGCGGCGAGGTAGCCGGCCGGCGGGACGACGACGCCGCCCTCGCCCTGGATCGGCTCAAGAATCACCATGGCGGTCGCGTCGGTCACCGCCTCGGCCAGGGCGGCGGTGTCACCGTACGGGACGTGGGTGACATCGCCGGGTAGCGGGCGGAACGGGTCGGCCTTGGCGGGCTGGCCGGTGAGCGCGAGGGCACCCATGGTCCGGCCGTGGAAGCCCCCAGCGGCGGCGACCACGTGGGAGCGGCCGGTGAGCCGGGACAGCTTGAACGCCGCCTCGTTGACCTCGGCGCCGGAGTTGGCGAAGAAGACCCGGCCGGACCGGCCGGCCAGGGCCAACAGCAGCTCGGCCAGGGCCACCGGGGGCTCGGCGACGAACAGGTTGGACACGTGCCCGAGGGTGGCAACCTGCTTCGATACGGCGGCCACCACGGCCGGGTGGGCATGGCCTAGGGCGTTGACCGCGATGCCGCCGAGCAGATCGACGTACTCCCGGCCGGCCTCGTCGACCACGACGGCGCCGGCACCGGAGACCAGCGCGAGCGGCGGCGTGCCGTAGTTGTCCATCAACGACTGCCGCCAGCGGTCCACCAACGTGCTCATGACGAAACCGTGCCTTCCATGTTCGCGACTGCGGGGCTCGCAAGCTCACTCCTCGCGCTCACGACACCCTCCATGTTCGCGACTGCGGGGCTCGCAAGCTCACTCCTCGCGCTCACGACACCCTCCATGTTCGCGACTGCGGGGCTCGCAAGCTCACTCCTCGCGCTCACGACCATCGTTCCGAATCCTTCCGAGGTGAAGACCTCCAGCAGCGTGGAGTGGGCCACCCGGCCGTCGACGACGTGCGCTGCGGGGACGCCCTGCTGTACCGCCCGCAGGCAGGCCTCCATCTTCGGGACCATCCCCGAGGAAAGGGACGGCAGCAGCTTCGCCAGGTCGTCGGTGGTGATCTCGCTGACCAGGCTGCCGGTGTCCGGCCAGTCGGCGTAGAGACCGGGGACGTCGGTGAGGACGACCAGCTTGCGGGCCTGAAGGGCGATCGCGAGCGCCGCGGCGGCGGTGTCGGCGTTGAGGTTGTGCAGCACCCCGTCGACATCCGGCGCGACGGTGGAGATCACCGGGATGCGGCCCGCCGCGATCAGGTCGGTGACCGCCGAGACATCCACGGACTCGACGTCGCCGACCTGGCCGACGTCCACCGGCTCCCCATCGACGTACGCGGGGCGGCGCACGGCGGTGAACAGGCCGCCGTCCTCGCCGGAGAGTCCGACGGCGAACGGGCCGTGGGCGTTGATCAGCCCGACCAGCTCCCGGCCGACCTGGCCGACCAGCACCATCCGGACGACGTCCATCGCCTCGGGGGTGGTGACCCGCAGGCCGCCCTTGAACTCGCTGGCGATGCCGAGCCGGCCCAGCATGGCCGAGACCTGCGGGCCGCCGCCGTGCACCACGACCGGTTTGAGGCCGGCATAGCGCAGGAAAACCATGTCGGCGGCGAAGGCCCGCTGGAGTTCGGGATCGACCATGGCGTTGCCGCCGTACTTGATCACGACGGTGGTGCCGGAGAGGCGGGCGAGCCAGGGCAGCGCCTCGATCAGCGTCTCGGCCTTGGCCTGGGCCCGGGTAAGGTCCGCGGTGAGGCTCACAGTGCCGACCTTCCGATCGCGACTGCGGGACTCCGCTGCGCTACGTTCCTCGCGCTCACAGCGCCGACCCCTTGTTCGCGAACTGCGGGACTCCGCTGCGCTACGTTCCTCACGCTCACAGCGCCGACCCCTTGTTCGCGAACTGCGGGACTCCGCTGCGCTACGTTCCTCACGCTCACGATGAGTACGCCGAGTTCTCGTGTACGTACGCGTGCGACAGGTCGTTGGTCCACACGGTGGCCACCGCGTCGCCGGCGCGCAGGTCGATCCGGATGGTGATGTTCCGCCCGGTGAGGTCGACCTTTGACCGGTCCTCGGCGGCGGCACCCGAGCGGCACACCCAGATCCCGTTCACGGCGACGTCGACGGCGTCCGGCTCGAACGCGGCGGCGGTGGTGCCGACGGCGGCGAGGATGCGACCCCAGTTCGGGTCGTTGCCGAACAGTGCGGTCTTCACCAGGTTGTTGCGGGCCACCGACCGGCCCACCTCGACCGCGTCATCCTCACTCGCGGCGCCGACCACGTCGATGGCGATCTGCTTGGTGGCGCCCTCGGCGTCGGCGATGAGCTGCTGGGCCAGGTCGTGGCAGGCTGCGGTGACCGCTTCGTTCAGCTCCGCCTGCGTCGGCTCGACACCGGACGCGCCGCTGGAGAGCAGCAGCACGGTGTCGTTGGTGGACATGCAGCCGTCGGAGTCGATCCGGTCGAAGGTGATCCGGCAGGCCGCCCGCAGCGCGGCGTCGAGTGTCTCCGGCCCGGCCACCGCGTCGGTGGTCAACACGCAGAGCATGGTCGCCATGGCCGGGGCGAGCATGCCGGCGCCCTTGGCCATCCCGCCGACGGCCCAGCCGCTGCCCCGGGCCACAGTGGTCTTGGGCCGGGTGTCGGTGGTCATGATCGCCTCGGCGGCGGCGGTGCCGCCGTCGCGGGAGAGACCCCGGATCGCCGCCCGTACCCCGGGCAGCAGCTTCGGCATCGGCAGCCGCTCGCCGATCAGCCCGGTGGAGCAGACCGCAACGTCGGCGGCACCGAGGCGCAGCCGAGGGCTGGACGAGGTCAGGGCGGCGGCGGTGTGCTCGGCGGTGGCGTGGGTGTCCTGGAAGCCGGCCGGGCCGGTGCAGGCGTTCGCGCCGCCGGAGTTGAGCACCACGGCGCGGACCACGCCGCCCCGGACCACCTGCTGGGTCCAGATCACGGGGGCGGCCTTGACCCGGTTGGCGGTGAAGACACCGGCGACACCGGCGTCCGGGCCGTCGTTGACGACGAGGGCGACATCGCTCGCGCCGTCGGTCTTGAGCCCGGCGGCGACCCCTGCCGCCCGGAACCCTCTCGGCGTGGTGACTGTCACTGTGCTGGCCCTCCGATCGCGACTGCGGGGCTCCGCTGCGCTGCACTCCTCACGCTCACCGACGCTGGCCCTCCGATCGCGACTGCGGGGCTCCGCTGCGCTGCACTCCTCACGCTCATGGTGCGATCCCCCAGACGGACAGGCCGGTGGTCTCCGGAAGGCCGAGCATCAGGTTGGCGTTCTGCACGGCCTGCCCGGCCGCGCCCTTACCGAGGTTGTCGACGGCGCTGACCACGATCACCCGGCCGGAGTCGGCGTCGACGGTCGCCTGGAGGTGGCAGGAGTTCGCGCCGAGGGTGGCCGCGGTGTGCGGCCAGGCCCCCTCGGGCAGCACGTGCACGAACGGCGCGTCCGCGTACGCCTGGGCGAGCACCACGTGGGGGTCGGCGTTGCCGGTCGGCACGGCGGTGACCGTGGCGAGGATGCCGCGCGGCATCGGCGCCAGGACCGGGGTGAGGGAGAGGCTGGTCGCGCCGGTGGCCTGCTTGATCTCCGGCACGTGCTGGTGGGCGCCGACCTTGTAGGGCGACAGGTCCCCCATCACCTCGCTGCCGAGCAGGTGGGCCTTGGCGGCCCGGCCCGCGCCGGAGGTGCCGGACGCAGCGACCACCACCACGTCGGCGGGCGCGACCACGCCGGCCGCGACCAGCGGGGCGAGCGCGAGCGTGACGGCCACGGCGTAGCAGCCGGTGTTCGCCACCCGGGTCGCGGCGGCGATAGCGGCGCGCTGGCCGGGCAGCTCGGGCAGGCCGTAGGTCCAGGCGCCCGCGTGCTCGCCGCCGTAGTACCGCGACCAGGCGGCGGCGTCGCGCAGCCGATGGTCCGCGCCCAGGTCGACCACCCGAACCGACTCGGGCAGGGCGGCGGCCAGGGCCGCCGACTCGCCGTGTGGCAGGGCCAGGAAGACCAGGTCCGCGTCGGCCAGGGCCGCCGGGTCGGTCGCCGCGAACACCATCTCCAGCCCGACAAGCTGCGGGTGTACGGCGGCGACCGGCGCGCCGGCCTGGCGGTGCGCCGTGGCGGCGACCAGGTCGAGATCGGGATGACCGGCGATCAGGCGCAGCAGCTCGCCACCGGCATAACCACTTGCCCCCGCGACCGCAACTCGGATACCCATTCCCACCTCCGCATGAATATGCAGGCCAGGCTACCGCCGAGGGCGGAGTACTGCAAGGTCATGCGTACCGGCGTATGGAAATGACAAGGGTGATAGTGATCACTTCGCCGCTGGGCGGTGGGGTCAGTTGAGGCGCGGGGCGAGACAGCACTCCGCGACCTCCCCGGCTACGTACCCTCGGGGAGCTGGACCCGGAGGCGGGGTAACGGACACCCGGGGAGGTTTGCCGGGGCCCCTTCCTGCACGGAAAGCGTCAAGAAGGGGCCCCTGCTTACACCTCAGGCGCCGCGCAGGGTAGCGCCGAAACGCTCCGCAGCACGGGCGACGGCCGCGTCGCGGGCCGCCACCGCCTCCTCGACCGTCAGGGTCCGGTCGGTGGCCCGGAAGGTCATCTTGTACGCCAGCGACCTGCGCCCCGCGCCGAGCTGCTCGGAGGCGTACACGTCGAAGAGCCGAAGGCCCTCCAGCAGCTCGCCGGCCCCCTCGACCAAGGCATGCTGCACCTCGGCGGCCGGCACCCGCTCGTCCACCACGAGGGCCACGTCGATCAGCGCCGGTGGGAAGCCGGAGATCGTCGGGGCCGGGGCGACCGGGGCGGGCGGCAGCGCGTCGAGGTCCAGCTCCATGGCGCTGGTGCGCCTCGGCAGCTCCAGCGCGGCCAGCACGCTCGGGTGCAGCTCACCGGCGTGCCCGATCACGACCCCGTCGACCAGCAGCTCGGCGCAGCGGCCAGGGTGCCAGGGTGCGTGCGCGGCGGCCCGCACCTCGACCCGGTCGGCGGGGATGTCGGCAGCGGCGAGCACGGCCCGGCCGGCCTCGACCGCGTCCGCCCAGCTCGCCGCCCGTCCGGCGCCCCACCAGCCGGCCGGCTCGACGTCCCCAACCAGCACCACGGCGACGTGCCGGGGCTGGTCGGGCACGACCGCGTCGGCGGCGGCGAACTCGGCGTCGGTGGGCCGCCGCTGCACGCCCATCACCGGCGGGGCGCCGGCGCCGGGGCGCGGGTGGAAGACCGCCCCGATCTCGTACAGGGCGATGTCGCGGTGACCCCGACCGAGGTTGCGCTTGCAGATGCCCAGCAGCGGACCGAGCAGCGTGGTGCGCAGCAGCGGCTCCTCCTCCGACAGCGGGTTGGCCACCCGCACCGCGCGGCGGCGCTGGTCGTCGGCGGGCAGGCCGAGCAGGTCGGCCAGCTCACCGGCGACGAACGGGTGGGCCAGCACCTCGACGTACCCGCGCTCGGCGAGCGACCGGGCCACCGCCCGGTACCGCCGCTGCTGCCAGGTCAGCCCCCGGCCGGGGGGCGCGGTGGGCAGCACCGACGGCACCCGGTCGTACCCGTCAAGGCGGACCACCTCCTCGACCAGGTCGGCCGGGTCGGTGAGGTCCGGACGCCAGCTCGGCGGGACGACGGTGAGCACGTCCGCACCGCCGGCGGCCGGGACGGCTGCGGAGCCCGGATCCTCGCCCAGCCGGTCGGTGCCCCGGGTGACGGTGCAGCCAACCTGCTCCAGCAGGGACACCACCCGCTCGGGCGAGTAGCTGACGCCGACCCGCCGGCTTGGCAGGTCCGCCGGGAGGGTGACCGGGGTCCGCGGCCGGACGTGGTCGAGGTCGAGGATCTCCGCACCGGCGGTGCCGCCGGCGTGCTCGGTGAGCAGCCGGACCGCCCGCTCGATGGCGACCAGCGCCAGGGCCGGGTCGACGCCCCGCTCCCAGCGCTTCGCCGCCTCGCTGAACAGCCGGTGCCGGCGGGCGGTGCGCCCGACCATCACCGGGTCCCAGTGCGCGGCCTCGAAGAGCACGTCGGTGGTGGAGGCGACAACCTCGCTGGTCTCGCCGCCCATCACAGCGGCGAGCGAGATCGGGACGCCACCGCCCTCCCCGGCGAGGGTGCCGGGCAGCCCGGCGTCGCAGATCACCATGTCCTCGGCGGTCAGGGTGCGGGTGACCCCGTCCAGGGTGGTGAGCTTCTCCCCCGCCTCGGCCCGGCGCACCACCAGCGGCCCCGAGATCCGGTCGGCGTCGAAGGCGTGCATCGGCTGGCCCAGTTCGAGCATCACGTAGTTGGTGACGTCGACCGGCAGCGAGATGCTGCGGATGCCGGCGACGGTGAGCCGCTGCCGCATCCAGCCGGGGCTCGGCGCCGTCGGGTCGATCCCGCGCACCATCCGGGCGGCGAACCGGTCACAGCCGACGGTGTCGCGCACCTCGACCGGGTACGCCGGCTCGGCCGTGGGAGCCGGGGCGGGTGCCAGGCCCGGGTCGCGGAACGGCACGCCGAGGGCGTGGGCCAGCTCCCGGGCGATGCCGCGGACGCTCAGCGCGTACCCCCGGTCCGGGGTGATCTCCAGCTCGACGACGACGTCGTCGAGGCTGAGCACCGGGCGGGCGTCGTCGCCGGGCTTCGCCGGGGAGTCCGCGGGCAGCACGATGATGCCCGAGTGGTCGTCGCCCAGGCCCAACTCCTTGGCCGAGCAGATCATGCCTGCGGAGTTGCGCCCGTACGTCTTGCGCGCGCCGATGGCGAAGCCGCCGGGCAGCACACCGCCGGGAAGGATCACCACCACCCGGTCGCCGGGGGCGAAGTTACGCGCCCCGCAGACGATCTCCTGCGGCTCGCCGGTGCCGTTGGCCGCACCGACGTCGACCCGGCAGAACCGGATGGGCTTCTTGAAGCCGGTGAGCTCCTCGACCTCCAGGACCTCGCCGATAACCAGGGCGCCGGTGACGCTCGCGCGCAGGTCCACCACGGACTCGACCTCGATGCCGAGGTCGACCAGCGCCTGCTCCAGGTCGTCGGCGGGCAGGTCGACGGGGAGGTCGACGTACTCCCGCAGCCAGCTGACAGAAACTCGCATGACTTTTCAGACCACCGTCTCGTTGTCTCGTCCCCGCACCGTCTACGCCCCGGCCCCGAACGCGCGGGTGAACCGCACGTCGCCCTCGGCCATGTCCCGCATGTCGCTGACCCCGTGGCGGAACATCACGGTCCGGTCGATGCCCATGCCGAACGCGAATCCGGAGTAGACCTCCGGGTCGATCCCGCAGGCGCGCAGCACCCGGGGGTTGACCATCCCGCAGCCGCCCCACTCGACCCAGCGCGGCCCGTCGCGGTGCTCCGGGAACCACACGTCGAACTCGGCGGACGGCTCGGTGAACGGGAAGTAGTGCGGCCGCCAGCGGGTCTTCGCACCCTCGCCGAACATCGCCCGGGCGAAGTGGTCGAGGGTGCCGCGCAGGTGCGCCATGGTGATTCCCCGGTCCACCACCAGGCCCTCGACCTGGTGGAAGACCGGGGCGTGGGTGGCATCCAGCTCGTCGGTGCGGTAGACCCGGCCGGGCACCACCACGTAGATCGGCGGCCGACGGGTCAGCATAGTGCGCGCCTGCACCGGGGAGGTGTGGGTGCGCAGCACCAGGCCGGAGCTCTCCGCACCCTCCGGGGGTGCGATGTGGAAGGTGTCCATCAGGCCCCGGGCCGGGTGGTCGGCGGGGATGTTGAGGGCGTCGAAGTTGGTCCACTCCAGCTCGACCTCGGGCCCCTCGGCCACCTCGTAGCCCATCCCGACGAATAGGTCGCTGATCTGCTCCATCAGGGTGCTCAGCGGGTGCCGGGCACCGCGCGGGCGGCGGTCGTAGGGCAGCGTGACGTCGACCCGCTCCTCCACCAGCACCCGCTCGGCCTGCTCGCGTTCGAGGACCTCCGCGCGGGCGGCGTAGCTGGCCTCGATCGCCCGGCGGGCCTCGTTGACCCGCTTGCCTGCGTCGGACTTCGCAGCCGGCGGCAGCGCGCCGATCTCCCGGCGGGCCAGCGAGACCGGGGACCGGTCGCCGAGGTGCGCGGGGCGCAGCGCGGTCAGCGCGTCCGGGTCGGCAGCGGCGGCGAACGCCCGTTCGGCGTCGGCCACGGCGCCGGCCAGGGCGTCCGGGTCGAGCAGGGCGACCTGCTTCGGGTCGTACGGATCGTTGCGGTAACTCATGGCGTACGGGCACTCCCTCACGGCGGCGGCCGACCCTCACGGGTGGCTAGCTGAGTCTACGGACGCGCGGCTGTGCCGCAGCCCGCCGGTGGGAGTTCGCGCAGGGGGAAGGGTCAGGCCCGCCGCCCGCCGACACCGGCGGGCTGGCTAAACGAACGCCGTGACGCGTTCATCATGTGGACCGCTCCCCTGCTGTGGGATCGCGCTGACGCTGTTGTGGACCGCGCTGACGCTGTTCTGGGATCACTGACGATCAGCGTCAGCGCAGCGCTCTCGCTGAAGCGTACAGGCAGACGGCGGCAGCCGCAGCCAGGTTGAGGCTCTCGGCCCGGCCGTGCAGCGGCACCCGTACCCGGGCGTCGGCGGCGGCGGTCAGCTCCTCGGAGAGCCCGTGCGCCTCGGAGCCGAACAGCCAGGCGCTCGGGGCCGCGAGGGCACCGGAGTCGACGAGGTCGTCGAGGTCGCTGTCGCCGTACCCGGTGGTGGCGAAGATCGAGAGCCCGGCGGCGCGGAGCGCTTCGACCACCGCGTGGGGGTCGGGCGCGCGCACCACGTCGACGTGGAAGAGGCTGCCGGCGGAGGCCCGCACGCACTTGCCGTTGTACGGGTCGACGGCGTCGCCGGCGAAGACCACCGCGCCGGCTCCGGCGGCGTCGGCGGTGCGCAGCACGGTGCCAGCGTTGCCGGGGTCGCGAATCTCGGCGAGCACCGCCACGAGGCGGGGACCAGCGGCGAGGGCGGCGTGCAGCGACACGTCGAGGTGCCCGCAGACGGCGACCAGCCCCTGCGGGGCGACGGTCTCGGCGAGCGCGGCGAGGGCGTCGTCGGTGACCTCGGAGACCGGCAGGTCGGCGCGGGCGGCGAGCGCGGCCAGGTCGGCGTGCCGGTCCAGGGCGGCCGGGGTGCCGAACAGCTCGACGACGGTACCGGGGCGGGCGAGGGCCTCCCGGACAGCCTGTGGGCCCTCGGCGAGGAACCGGCCGGCGGCGTCGCGGTCCCGGCGGCGGTGCAGCCGCCGCGCCGCGGCGACCCTGGGGGTACGCGGGGTGAAAGGCATGGGATGCGGCTCCGGAGCACGACCGAGGCGCCCGCCGCGCGTCGTGGACGACACGGGAGGCGCCTCGGTCGGGTGCTGGCGGATCAGGCGGCCTGAGCCGCCGCGCCACCGGTGCCCTCGGCCGCCACAGCGGCGCGGGCGACCTCGACGATCGCGGCGAAGGCCACGGTGTCGTTGACGGCCAGGTCGGCCAGGATCTTGCGGTCGACCTCGACGCCGGCCAGGCGCAGGCCCTGGATCAGCCGGTTGTAGGTCATCCCGTTGGCGCGGGCGCCCGCGTTGATCCGGGTGATCCACAGCTGCCGGAAGTCGCCCTTGCGGTCGCGACGGTCCCGGTAGGCGTACTGCATCGAGTGCAGCACCTGCTCCTTGGCCTTGCGGTACAGCCGGGAGCGCTGACCGCGATAACCGCTCGCGGACTCCAGCAGGGTACGACGCTTCTTCTGGGCGTTTACAGCCCGCTTGACGCGTGCCATCTCAACTCCTTATTCGGTTCAGGTGGCGCGCGTCAGCGGCCGAGCAGCTTCTTGATGCGCTTGACATCGGCCTTGGCCACCTCGACGGTGCCGGTCAGCCGGCGGGTGCGGGTGGAGGCCTTCTTCTCCAGGAGATGGCGCTTGCCGGCCTGCTCGGTGACGAGCTTGCCCCTGCCGGTCACCTTGACCCGCTTACCCATGCCCGTGTGGCTCTTCATCTTCGGCATTGGAACGTCTCTCCCCTGTTACTGGCCGCTGGTGTCGGCGGTCGTGCCGGTCTCACCGGCTGCTGCGGTCTCGCCAGCCGTCGGGGTCTCGTCAGCCGCCGGAGCCGCGGATTCCTCCGCGGCCCGGTCCCGAGGGGCACCACGGGACGCCGTTGCGGCGACCGCGGAGGCCTTGACGGCCCGGTGCGGAGCGAGAACCATGATCATGTTTCGGCCGTCCTGCTTCGGAGCGGCCTCGACGTATCCCAGCTCCGTGATCTCGGACTCGAGCCGACGCAGGAGCCGGTAACCCAGCTCCGGACGACTCTGCTCGCGACCGCGGAACATGATCGTCACCTTGACCTTGTCGCCGGCCTTGAGGAACCGCACCACGTGACCCTTCTTGGTCTCGTAGTCGTGCGGGTCGATCTTCGGCCGGAGCTTCATCTCTTTGATGACGGTCTGCTGCTGGTTACGCCGCGCTTCGCGCGCCTTGAGTGCGCTCTCGTACTTGAACTTGCCGAAGTCCATGAGCTTGCACACCGGCGGGCGCGCCATCGGCGCAACCTCGACCAGGTCCAGGTCGACGTCCGCGGCCAGCTGAAGGGCGCGCTCCAGCGGGACGATGCCCACCTGCTCACCCTCGGGGCCGACCAGTCGGACCTCACGTGCCCGGATCTGCTCGTTCACGCGTGGTTCGACGCTGATGGGGCCTCCTCGAGTCGATGTCTCCTCTGGTGGCCGACTCCGCGGCTCCCGTAGTGGGAGCCGACTCGGAAAGCAGAAGGCCCCGGCGCATGCCAGGGCCCGCTCGACCGGTCGGCACGATCAGATGATCGCGCATCCGGGACCGGGACGTGCCCGGAACCGGTGACCGGGACCCGGCCACCAACTGGGGTGACTCGGGTGGGAGCAGGCGCTCCGCTTCATGACCACCCACACGTGGGACACGGGGGCAGTCTGGTCGACTCAGTAACCCTACACCCTGGCCCGATCCCACCCCGAATCGGGCACCCGGGTCACGACGTCGCCCGCTCGGCCGACGGGCTGGCCGGCAGCGGCAATCAGCGGCCGGCCGCACCGCCGGCAAGGGCCGCGAGGTGGGCCTGGTGCAGTCGGCGCAGGGCGCGGACCCCCTCGACCGCCAACTCCTTGTCGGCCGCCTGGAGCGCCACCATCGGCAGCAGGTCGTCGTCGTGCAGCTCCAGGCTCGCCCACGGCGCGCCCCGGTCGAAGCGGACCCCCCGGACGACCTCCCAGGGCAGCTCGTGCGAGCCGAGCACGTTACGCACCCGCACGCCGCGCGCGTCCGCCTCCACGCGAGGCCGGGTGAACAGCAGGATGCCCAGCGCGCCGAAGAGGCCCAGGCCGATCATGGCGAGCTGGTCGCCACGCTGGAAGGCGCCGTAGCCCCCGCCGGTTGCGCCGGTCAGCGAGGTCGCCACCAGGCTGAACACCACCAGCAGCGCGGCGGCCGAGACCCAGCAGACCAGCCGGATCCGGCGGGGCCGCAGGGTCACCAGTTCGGTATCGCTCACCCCACCAGTCTGCCACCCGGCCGCACCGGCCCACCCGCCGCCACACTCAATCACCGCCCCAGGCGACGACCGCCCCGGCCTGCGAACGGCGTCACCGCCCCGGCCGGCGGAGCCCCGTCAGCCCCGGTTCGGCCGGCCGGCCACGCCCGCAACGGCCTGGGCCGGGGCGGCCGGAACCGGTGTCGACGGGGGCCTGCCCCGGCCGGCGACCACCACCGCGGCCAGGGTCAGCAGCGCACCGACCAGCACGGGCCACCGCAGTCCGGCCCCGCCCGGCAGCACCAGGTCCAGCAGCAGGGCGCCGCCGAGCTGGCCGGCGACCAGAGCCAGCCCGGTGCGCAGCACCCCCACCGCCCGCACCCCGAGCATCAGGGCGAGCACGATGCCGACGCCGAGCAGCCCGCCGGCGTACAGGTACCAGTCGTGCGGCCAGGTCGGCTCGGGCCCGGTGAAGGCGCCGGCGAGCGCGGCCACCACGACGATGGCCGGGGTGCCAACGGTGAAGTTGATCGCGATGCCCGCGGTGGTGGTGCCGGCGGCCGAGACCCGGCCGTTGAGCGCGGACTGGAGTGCGACCGCCGCCCCGCCCGCCACAGCGAGCAGGACCCCGCCGACGGCAACGCCGCCGACCGGCCGGCCCAACTGGGCCAGGGCGACGGCGAGCACGCCGAGCAGCGCGCCGGTGACCCGGGGAGCGGTCAACCTCAGCCGGCCCAGCGGTGCCAGCCCGACCCGGTCCGCCGTGAGCCCACCGATGCTGCCCCCGGCCACCTGCGCGATGGTGAAGACCGCGATGCCGAGCACCGGGACGACGTAGGCGGCGACCGTCACGATCACCGCCCCGCCCAACCCGCCGAGGTACGACCACCACGGCAGCCGGGCCCGCCGCAATGCGGCGAGCCCGACCCGGGTCGATCTGAGGCCCAGCAGGCCGACGAGCACCACCAGGCACCCGCCGAGGTTGTTCACCAGCGCGCCGAAGACCGGGTCGCCGGCCCGTTCTCCCAGCAAGGCGTTGCCCGTCCCCTGGGCGGCGGAGGCCACCCCGCCCAGCACCACCAGGGCGAGGGCTGCCGCCGGAGGCAGCGGCCTCACAGCCGGCAGGCGTGGATATTCGTGACCAGGATGGCGCGGGCACCGAGCTCGTAGAGCTCGTCCATGATCCGGTGCACGTCGTCGCGCTGCACCATCGCCTGCACCGCCACCCAGCCCTCGCGGTGCAGCGGTGAGACGGTGGGCGACTCGATGCCGGGGGTGAGCGAGCTGGCCCGGTCGAGCAGCCCGGCCGGCACGTCGTACGCGAGCATCACGTAGCGGCGGGCGACCAGCACCCCGTGCATCCGGCGCAGCAGTTGCGCCGCCTGCGGGTGCTCGGGGGCGTCGACCCGGCGGACCAGCACCGCCGAGGAGACCAGCAGCGGGTCGCCGATGATCTCCAGGCCGGCCTGGCGCAGGGTGGCCCCGGTGGAGACGACGTCGGCCACCACGTCGGCGACGCCGAGGCGGACGGCGTTCTCCACCGCCCCGTCCAGCCGGATCACGTCGGCGGTCAGCCCGTGCTCGTCGAGGTAGCGGCGGACCACCCCCGGGTACGCGGTGGCGATCCGGTGGCCGCCCAACTCATTCGGGGAGGCGATGGCATCCGGGCGGGCGGCGAAGCGGAAGGTGGCGCCGCCGAAGGCGAGGTCGACGACCTCCTCGGCGGGTGCGCCGGAGTCGACCAGCAGGTCCCGGCCGGTGATGCCGAGGTCCAGGTCCCCGGAGCCGACGTAGGTGGCGATGTCCCGGGGACGCAGGTAGAGGAACTCGACGTCGTTGGCCTCGTCCCGGCAGACCAGGTCCTTGGGGTCGCGGCGCTGCCGGTAACCGGCCTCGCGCAGCATCTGGGCGGCCGGCTCGGCCAGGGTGCCCTTGTTGGGAATGGCGACACGCAACATAGCGGAGTGCTCCTTCGATCGGTGGAGAAGATCAGCGGGCGGGCACTCACAGATGTCGGTAGACGTCCTTCAGCTCAAGACCGGTGGCCAGCATCAGCACCTGCGCCTGGTAGAGCAGCTGGGAGATCTCCTCGGCCGCCCGTTCCGGGCCCTCGTGCTCGGCCGCCATCCACGACTCGGCCGCCTCCTCTACGACCTTCTTGCCGATGAAGTGCACCCCCTTCTCCAGCGCGGCCACCGTGCCCGAGCCGGGGGTGCCGGCAGCGGCCTTGGCCTGCAGCTCGGCGAACAACTCCTCGAACGTCTTCACGGATGCGATTCTTCCAGCACCCGCGAGCCCGGCCGCGCGGCGGGTCCCGGCCGCATGGGCCGGTCCGGCCGCATGGGCCGGTCCCGGCGCGACGGCAAGGCACGGTTCGGGTGCGACGGCAAGGCAAGGACCGGACGGGGCCCGGTTTCCTATCAACATGGTGGGACAACCCTGCGGAAATTCCACCGCCGGTCGTACCCTTTCGGCCATGCCCCGCAGCTCAGGACCCCTCACGCTCACCGCCCTCTGCGCCGTCCTCGTCTCGGTCGCCGCCTGCGCGCCCCAGGACGACGCTCCCACCGACACTGCCACCCCCGCCGCCACGGCGGGCCCGGCGTGTTCCAAGGACAAGCTGCCCACCCGCACCGCCGGCAAGCTCACCGTCGCCACCGACGAGCCGGCGTACGCGCCGTGGTTCACCGACAACAAGCCGGAGAGCGGCGAGGGCTTCGAGGCCGCCGTGGCCTATGCGGTGGCCGGGAAGCTCGGGTACGCCCCCGGCGACGTCACCTGGGCCCGGGTGAAGTTCGACACGGCCGTCGCGCCCGGACCGAAGAACTTCGACTTCGACATCAACCAGTTCTCCATCACCGAGGAGCGCAAGCGGGCGGTCGACTTCTCCAGCCCGTACCACCTGGTCCGGCAGGCCGTGATCGCGCCGAAGTCCGGAAAGATCGCCGGGAAGAAGTCCCTGGCCGACCTGCGCGGCGCGAAGCTCGGTGCCCAGGTCGGGACGACCAGCTACCAGGCCATCACCCAGGTGATCAAGCCGAAGACGAAGCCGCAGGTCTACAACAGCAACGACGACGCCAAGAAGGCCCTGCAGAACGGGCAGATCGACGGCCTGGTGGTGGACCTGCCCACCGCCTTCTACATCACCGGCGCGGAGCTCACCGACACCACGATCGTCGGGCAGCTCCCCCAGGTTGGCGCCCCCGAGGCGTTCGGGCTGCTGCTGGACCGTGGCTCCCCGCTCACCGCCTGCGTCAGCGGGGCGGTCGACCAGCTCCGCGGCGACGGCACGATCAAGAAGCTGGAGCAGAAGTGGCTGGCCCAGGTCGCGGGAGCGACCGAGCTGACGTGACCGCGCTCGCATACGTCCCCTCCGAGGCACAGCGACGGCGGGCCGCGTACCGGCGTCGACAGACGATCACCAGCGTGCTGGTCGCCGCCGCCTCCACGGCGGCGCTCGGCACGCTGCTGGTCGTCGCGGTGACCGGGGCACCCGGCTGGGACCGGGTCCGGGAGTCCTTCGCCGACCCGGCGATCGCCCGGGACGCGCTACCCGCGGTGCTCACCGGGCTCTGGCTCAACCTCCGGCTGCTGGTCTGCTGCGCGGCCGGCGCGCTCCTGCTCGGCCTGGTGATCGCGCTGCTGCGGACGCTGCGCGGCCCGGTCTTCTTCCCGGTCCGGGTGCTGGCCACCGGCTACACGTACACCTTCCGGGGACTGCCGCTGATCATCGTGCTCTACCTGCTCACCCTGGGCGTTCCCGGGCTGCGGTTGCAGGGCATGCCGTCGGTGCTGGTGCTCGGCGGGCTGGCGCTGGTGCTCACCTACGGCGGATACCTGGCGGAGGTGATCCGCGCCGGCATCGAGTCGGTGCACCCCAGCCAGCTCGCCGCGGCCCGCTCGCTGGGGCTGAACTACCGACAGACCATGCGCCACGTGGTGCTCCCGCAGGCCGTCCGCCGGGTCGCCCCGCCGCTGCTCAACGACGTGGTGGCGTTGCAGAAGGACGTCGGGCTGGTCTCGCTGGCCGGCCCGATCGACGCGGTCCGGGCCGCGCAGATCGCCACCGCCGAGACGTTCAACTACACGCCGTACGTGCTGGCCGGGGTGCTGTTCGTGCTGCTGGCGATCCCGCTGATCGCGGTCACCGACGCGGTGACGCTGCGGGCCGCCCGCCGCCAGGGAAGGGGCTGACGATGACGCTGCTGAGGTGTCGGGGGCTGCGCAAGTCGTACGCCGGTCAGGTGGTGCTCGACGGCCTGGACCTGGCCGTCGACGAGCATCAGGTGGTGGCGCTGATCGGGGCGTCCGGGTCGGGCAAGTCGACCCTGCTGCGCTGCGTCAACCTGCTGGAGGAGCTGGACGACGGCACCATCGAGCTGGACGGGACGGACATCTCCGACCCCCGGGTGGATCCGGACCGGGTGCGCCGGCGGATCGGGATGGTCTTCCAGTCGTACAACCTCTTCCCGCACCTGAGCGTGCTCGACAACGTCACCCTGGCCCCGGTCCGGGTGCACCGGCGGGCCCGCGCCGAGGCACAGGCGCAGGCCCGGGAGCTGCTGGACCGGGTGGGGCTCGGCGAGAAGGCCGACGCCTACCCCGACCGGCTCTCCGGCGGCCAGCAGCAGCGGGTGGCGATCGTCCGGGCGCTGGCCAACTCCCCCCGGCTGATGCTCCTCGACGAGGTGACCTCCGCGCTCGACCCGGAACTGGTCGGCGAGGTGCTGACCCTGATCCGCGACCTGAAGGCCGACGGCATGACGATGGTGCTGGCCACCCACGAGATGAGCTTCGCCCGCGAGGTCGCCGACCAAGTCTGCTTCCTCGACGGCGGACGGGTCATCGAGGCCGGGCCGCCAGAACGGGTCCTCGGCGAGCCGACCGAACCCCGGACGCGTCAATTCCTGCACCGCATCATCGAAGCCGGCCGCCTCTAACCGGCCGCTACGGCACTGCCCAGGGCCGAGGAAGGGCACGCTCACCGGGGTTCCGAGCCACCAAGGGCACCTCCTGAGCAGGGCACTTTTCTATTCATATCCTTGCCATCCCCCAGCGAAGGGCCGAGGCTAGTCGAATCCCGGCTCGCTCGACCCACTGGTCAAACCGATCGAACCGCCGAGCGGGGTCACGGTGGTCAGCCGGGACCTGGACGCGACCCCGGCCGCCGGGAAGTACAACATCTGCTACGTCAACGCCTTCCAGGTGCAGCCCGGCGAGGTCTCCTGGTGGCAGCAGAACCACGACGACCTGCTGCTGCGCGACTCCGATGGGGAGTACGTCGTCGACGGCGACTGGGACGAGATCCTGCTCGACATCCGCACCGCCGCGAAGCGCACCGCGATCGCCGCCATCGTCAACGGCTGGATCAGCGGCTGCGCCGCCGACGGCTTCAAGGCGGTCGAGCCCGACAACATCGACTCGTACGACCGCTCCGACGACCTGCTCACCATGGCCAACGCGGTCGCGTACCTGAAGTTGCTGGCCCCGTACGCGCACGCCGCCGGGCTCGCCATCGGGCAGAAGAACACCGTCGAGCTCGGGACCAAGGGCAAGGCCGCCGGCCTGGACTTCGCCATCGCCGAGGAGTGCGGCCGCTACAACGAGTGCGGCGACTACAAGGCCGTCTACGGCAACAACCTGATCGTCATCGAATACACCAGCAACGCTTACACCAAGGCCTGCACCGCGGTCGGCGCGAGCGTCTCGGTGGTCCGCCGCGACGTCAACGTCACCGCGCCGGGCAGCTCCACGTACGTCTACAACGCCTGCTGACGCCACGATTGGCCACGGCGGCCGGCATCGGGATTCGCTCCCGACGCCGGCCGCCCGGCGTACGTGCCGCACTCCACACCGACGAGCACCGGGCCCGGCGGGACCGGTCAGCGGCCGAAGCCGAGCCGCTGCCCGGCGGCGGCGTCCAGGCCCCGCACGGACAGCGCGGCGTCCAGCGCCGCCACCGTCGCCGACCAGCCCTTGTCCTCGGCGGATCCGGGGAGCCCGGACCGGTCCCGGGCCTGCTCGATGGTCTCCACCGTGAGCACCCCGTGCGCGACTGGCTTGCCCTCGTCGAGGGCCACCCGGGTCAGCCCGTCGGTGACCGAGCGGCAGACGTAGTCGAAGTGGGCGGTGGCGCCCCGGACCACCACGCCGAGGGCGACCACCACGTCGAAGCGGCGGGCCATCGCCTGGGCAACCACCGGCAGCTCCACCGAGCCGGCGACCCGGGCCACCACCGACCGGGCCCCGCACGCCTGTGCGGCGGCGACCGCCCGGTCGAGCATGTGGTCGGTCAGCTCGCCGTGCCAGCGGGCGGCGACGATGCCGACCGTCATCCCGGCGGCGTCCACCGCCACCACCCCTGGCTCACCGAAACCCGCCATCGCTACGCTCCGATCTCGTCGTCGGCGACCGGGCGGCCCATCGGGGCCTCGGTCACCTCGTCCAACTCGTCCAACAGGTGGCCCATCCGGTCCCGCTTCGTGCGCAGGTAACGCACGTTCTCGGGGTTCGAGCGCACCGGCAGCCCCTCGCGGCCGATGACCGTCAGGCCGTACCCCTCCAGGCCGGCCCGCTTGGCCGGATTGTTGGTCAGCAGCCGCATCGACCGCACGCCCAGGTCATAGAGGATCTGCGCGCCGGTGCCGTAGTCCCGGGCGTCGGCCGGCAGCCCCAGGTCGAGGTTGGCGTCCACGGTGTCCCGGCCCAGGTCCTGCAGCTGGTACGCCTGGAGCTTATGCAGCAGGCCGATCCCACGCCCCTCATGCCCGCGTACGTAGAGCACCACGCCACGGCCCTCCTCGGCGACCCGAGCCAGCGCGGCCTGCAACTGCGGGCCGCAGTCGCAGCGCAGCGAGCCGAAGACGTCGCCGGTCAGGCACTCGGAGTGCACCCGCACCAGCACGTCCTCCCCGTCGCCGAGCTCCCCCATCACCAGGGCGACGTGCTCGGCCGGGTCGTGCTCGGCGCGGTACCCCAGCGCCCGGAAAACCCCGTGCGGGGTGGGCATCCGGGCCGCGGCCACCTGCTCCACCTGTTTCTCGGTGTGCCGCCGGTGGGCGACCAGGTCGGCGATGGTGATCAGGGTGAGGCCGTGCTCGGCGCAGAACTTCTCCAGGTCGGGCAGGCGCATCATGGTGCCGTCGTCGTTGACCAGCTCGCAGAGCACCCCGGCGGGCCGCAGCCCGGCCAGCCGGGTCAGGTCGATCGCCGCCTCGGTGTGCCCGGGCCGGCGCAGCACCCCGCCCTCGCGGGCCCGCAGCGGCACCACGTGCCCGGGCCGGGCCAGGTCGGTGGGGTCGGTGGACGCGGCGGCGAGCAGCCGGATGGTGTGCGCCCGGTCGGCCGCCGAGATGCCGGTGCTGATCCCCTCCCGGGCGTCCACCGTCACCGTGTACGCGGTGCCCCGCCGGTCCTGGTTGGTGTGGTGCATCGGCGGCAGGTCCAGCCGCTCGCACTCGCTGTCGGTGAGCGGCACGCAGATGTAGCCGGAGGTGTACCGGACCATGAACGCGACCAGCTCCGGGGTGGCCAGTTCGGCCGCGAAGATCAGGTCGCCCTCGTTCTCCCGGTCGGCGTCGTCGACCACGACGACCGGCCGGCCGGCGGCGATGTCCGCCACCGCCTGCCCGATGCTGGCGAAGGGGCTTTGCTCGCTCATGCCGACACTCCGATTCGCTCGCTGGGTGCGCTCATGCGACGACCTCCGAGTAGCTGGGCGGGAGGGTGGCGCGGGTCGGTCGGACGGCGCGGGAGGTGCGCCACCAGGCGGCGAAGCCCCAGGCACAGAAGGCGCCGTAGACGAGGTACATGGCCGCCGACGGGTAGAAGCCGCCGCGCAGCAGCAGCGGCACGCCGACGGCGTCCACGGCGATCCAGACCAGCCAGAACTCCACCCAGCCCCGGGCCATGCCGTAGGTGGCCAGGAGGCTGCCGGTGAGGATCCAGGCGTCCGGCAGCGGACCCCAGGAGCCGAGCGCGGCCAGCACCGGGTACGCGACGGCGGTGCCGATCACGGCGGCCAGCAGCACGCCGATCCGCTCCCGCCCGGTGGCCCAGCGCGGCGCGACCGCGGGCTGGTCTCCGTCGACGCCGCTGCTGCGGCGGTTGCGCGACCAGCGCCACCAGCCGTAGACGCTGACCGCGAAGAAGAACACCTGCCGGCCGGCCTGGCCGTAGAGGTCGTGCTCCTGCGGGGTGACGAACACCCCGCCGAGGAAGACGGTCAGCAGCAGCGCGTTGCCGACCATGCCGACCGGCCAGGCCCAGACCACGCGGCGCAGGCCGAGCAGCGCCGAGCCCAGGCCGAAGACATTGCCGACGATCTCCCGGACCAGCACCGGCGAGCCGGCGACATGCAGTTGGGCGTCGAGCAGCCAGCCGAGCGGGCCCATCACCGCCCGCCCCCGCCGGTCACCCGATCGCCGAGCAGCCGCTCCACGTACTTGGCGAGCACGTCCACCTCCAGGTTGACCGGGTCGCCGACCTCGCGGGCGCCGAGGGTGGTCAGCCTGAGGGTGGTGGGGATCAGCCCGACGGCGAACCAGTCCGGCCCGACGTCGGCGACCGTCAGCGACACCCCGTCGACGGTGATCGAGCCCTTCTCGACCACGTACCGGCCCAGGGCGGTGGGGAGGCGGAAGCGGACCGTCTCCCACTGCTCAGCCGGCTCCCGGGAGAGCACCTCACCGACCCCGTCGACGTGGCCCTGCACGATGTGCCCGCCGAGCCGGCTGTTCAGCGCGGCGGCGCGTTCCAGGTTGACGGGGCCACCGGGGCGCAGCGTGCCGAGCGCCGAGCGGCGCAGCGTCTCCCCCATCACGTCGGCGGTGAAGACGCCCTGGTCGACGTCGACCACGGTGAGGCAGACTCCGTTGACTGCGATGGAGTCGCCGTGCCGGGCGTCGGTGGTGACCAGCGGGCCACGTACCGCGACCAGCGCGGAGTCGCCCCCGGTCTCGGTCACCCGGACGACCTCGCCCAGTTCTTCGACGATGCCGGTGAACATCTCAGCCCTCCCTCTTGCGGGGCAGCGCGGTGATCCGCAGGTCGGGGCCGACCTGCGTGACGTCGGTGAGTTCCAGGTCGATGGCGTCGGCGATGGTCGTCACCCCGGCGTCGGCCAGCGCGGTCGGCCCGGCGCCGAGCAGCTTCGGCGCGACGTACCCGATGACCCGGTCGACCAGGCCGGCGGCGAGGAAGCCGCCGGCCAGCGTGGGGCCACCCTCCAACAGTGCGGCCCGGACCCCCCGGTGGTGCAGCTCCGCGAGCAGCGACGGCAGGTCGACCCGGCCGTCCGGGCCGGCACCGACCTCCGCGGCGGTGGCGATCCACGTCCGGGCGGCGCCGTCACGGACCAGGGCGTCGGCGGGGGTACGCCCGTGGCTGTCCACCACCACCCGCAGCGGCTGCCGGATGGCCAGCGTGCCGTCGCGCAGGTTGCGGGCGGTGAGCCGGGGATCGTCGGCGAGCACGGTGCCCACCCCGACGATCACCGCGTCGACCGTGCCGCGCAGCGCGTGCACGTCGGTCCGGGCGGCCTCCGAGGTGATCCACATGCTGGTGCCGTCGGTGGCGGCGGAGCGCCCGTCGAGGGTGGCGGCGTACTTCCAGATCAGGTACGGCCAGCCGCGGCGCATCGAGGTGAGCCAGGCGACGTTGCCGGCCTCGGCCTCCTCGGAGCCAACCCCGAACTCGACCTGGACGCCGGCGGCGCGCAGGGTGGCGGCGCCGCCGGAGGCCACCGGGTTGGGGTCGGGCACGGCGACGACCACCCGGGCGATGCCGGCGACGATCAGGGCGTGGCTACACGGGCCGGTGCGGCCGGTGTGGTCGCATGGTTCCAGGGTGACCACGGCGGTGCCGCCCTGGGCCCGTCGGCCGGCCTGGGCGAGGGCGACTATCTCGGCGTGCGGGCCGCCCGCGTACGCGTGGAATCCCTCCCCGACGACCTCGCCGTCCGGATCGAGCAGCACGCAGCCGACCGCCGGGTTGGGGCTGGTGGTGCCGATCCCCCGGGCCGCGAGCGTGATCGCCCGACGCATCGCCTCGTCCACGGAGCCACTGGCCATCGCCCTGCCTGTCCTCTCGCTCGCCGATCGCGCGGGCGGGGCGGGAGGTTACGGGCAGGCGGAAGCGGAATCCGGGGACGGCAGAGCCGACCCCGGCAAGCCCGGACGGCGCTGAGTCAGCGGCCGACAGGGCCCGCCCCGTCCCGCGCGCTGTCTCCCATCCGGACTTTCTGGGGGTGGGCTGGCCCGCCCCCAACCGTCGGCCCCGGAGTCTCACCAGGTCCACCGGGCAGCATGGCCGTCCGGGTCGCGGGCTTACCACGGTTGGACCGTGGATCACCGCCGGTTCGGAATTACACCGAGTCCCGCCAGCGCGTGGTGGGTACCCCAGAAGTGTGGCACGGCACGCGTCTCGCGTCTGCCCTCAGGGTGCCACCTCACACACGTACAGCTGATTCACGAAACGCTGCGTCGCCGATCGACCGCCACGTACGAGCCGGGCTGGCTCTTCGCCACCGTCTTCATCTCCGAGGCGGCGGCGATCGCCTCCAACGGGTTGACGAAACGCTTGTCGGAGTCGGAGACGGACACCCCGATCGAGAGGGTGACCAACGCCGCGCGGCGGATGTTGCCCCGGCGGTCCTTCAGCTCGACGTAGCCGCGCTCGGCATCGGACGGGTCGTAGAGCCGATCGGCGGCGTTCTCGAAGTCCACCACCGCCCGGGAGGTCAACGGCCGGACCTGCTCGGGGACGCAGACGATGACGAAGTCGTCGCCGCCGACGTGGCCGAGGAACGCCGGTGGCAGCCCGATCGCGACGACCGCCCGGTGCAGGCTGCGGGCCAGCGCCGAGATGAACTCGTCGCCCCGGACGAAGCCGTACCGGTCGTTGACGCTCTTGAACCGGTCGATGTCGACGTAGCCGACTGCGTAGTCGGCGCCGTTGCGAACCCGGTCGGTGATCTCCCGGCGGATGCGGGAGTTGCCGGGCAGGCCGGTCAGCGGTGAGACCTCCCGGAACTCCTTGTTGCGGCGCAGGGTGGAGCTGACCCTGGCCACCAGCTCGGCGGTGTCGAAGGGCTTGACCAGGTAGTCGTCCGCGCCGGCGCTGAGCCCGTGGACCTTGTCCACGGTCATCCCCTTGGCCGTCAGCATGATCACCGGCAGGGCGGAGGTCATCGGGTCGGCGCGTAGCCGCCGCGTCAGCTCCAGCCCGTCGATGCGCGGCATCATCAGGTCGATCACCGCCAGGTCGGGCCGCTGCCGCTCGATCATCTCGAGCGCTTCCTGGCCGTCACCGGCGTGGATCACCTCGAAGCCGTGCAGCCGCAGGTTGAACTCGACGAACCGGGCGATATCGGCGTCGTCGTCGACGACGAGGATGACGTCGGGTCGCTCCTCGGCCGGCTCCACCTCAGGCCCCGGCGACCGCGCGCTCCGCCAGACCCCGCAGGCGGCGGACCGCCTCGGCCGGGTCCTCGGCGCCGTAGACCGCGGTACCGGCGACGAAGGCGTCCGCGCCGGCGGCGGCGGCCTGCTCGATGGTATCCGCGGCGATCCCGCCGTCGACCTCGATGCGCAGCTCCAGGTGGCCCGCGTTGACGTGCCGGCGGGCGGCGCGCACCTTGTCCAACAGTTCGGGGACGAACCGCTGCCCGCCGAAGCCGGCCTTGATCGTCATGATCAGCAACGTGTCGAAGCTGGGCAGCAGCTCCAGGTACGGCTCGATCGGAGTGTCCCGGTCGATGGCCAGACCGGCCTTCGCGCCGGCCGCGCGCAGGTCCTTCGCCAGCGCCACCGGGTTGTCGCACGCCTCGGCGTGGAACGTGACGTTGTACGCCCCGGCGTCGGCGTACCCGGGGGCCCAACGGCGCGGGTCGGTGATCATCAGGTGCACGTCGAACGGCAGCCGGGTCACCGCCCGCAGGCTCTGCACCACTGGCAGCCCGATGGTCAGGTTCGGCACGAAGTGGTTGTCCATGACGTCCACGTGCAGCCAGTCCGCGGCGCCTTCGACGGCACGGACCTCATCGGCGAGGTGGGCGAAATCGGCGGCGAGAATACTGGGCGCGACGATCAGAGGCGGTACGGTCACCGGGCCAGTGTACGAATGCCGTCCTCCGTCGCCCGCATCGCGGCACCATCTGGGAGGCGCGCCCGGTGCGACCGGGAGCACCCGCGAGCCGGGCACCGGTGTCGTATGCTCCACGCTCCGTGGCGCGACCGGCGGGGGATCCGGATGACCGCGACCATCGGCGATGGGAGGTCGGACGGATGCGGCGATGGTGGGCGGTGGTCGCCGTGGGCGCGGCAGTGGCATTGACCGGCTGCGGCACGCCCGCCGGGATAGACGGGGACCTCGCCGACGACTGGCGGGCGATGGCCGCGCCGACACAGTTCGTGCCGGCCGCCGGGGTCTGCCACTCCGCGTTCTCCGACGTCGGCTACCTCACCGGCTACCAGCCGGTGGACTGCGGCACCACCCACCGGGTGGAGACCGTCCACGTCGGCACGCTGACCGGAGCGCCCGCCGAGCGGAGCGCTCCCCCGGCCGTCGGATCGGCCGGGAGGAAGGCCGCCCGCACCGAATGCGACCGAAAGGTCGACAGGGCGGTCGGCGCCAACTGGCGCGCGGGCCGGCTCGCCGTCACCACGGTCTTCCCGTCGCAGCAGGCGTGGGAGGGCGGGGCGCGGTGGTTCCGCTGCGACCTCAACGAGGTGGAGAGCCTCGACGACCTCACCGTCGTTCCCCGCAGCGGCAGCCTGAAGGGCGCGCTGACCGCAAGCTCCACCCTGGCCCACCGCTGCTTCAACCCGAAGACCGTCAAGGACGACGTGAAGGAGATGGCCCCCACCCCCTGCACCAGCAGGCACCGGGCGGAGTTCGTCGGCATCTACCGGGCCCCCGACGTCCCCTTCGACCAGATCGACAAGAACCGGCTGCGCATCCACAAGGGCTGCCAGGCCCTGATCGCCTCGTACGCCAAGCTGCCGAACAACGGCGACATGCAGTACCGGGCGGGGACGATCTTCTACCACCCCTTCGAGGAGGAGTGGAAGAACGGCAACCGTGGGGTGCAGTGCTTCCTCTGGGTCGAGCGCGTCCTCACCCGCTCGATGAAGGGCGCCGGCGCCAGGGCCCTGCCGATCCAGTGACCCGCTCCGCCGGTTCGGCGGAGAAGCTGACACACAACAGGGGGCGGCCGACCGGCCGCCCCCTGTTGTCGCGTCGCTCAGCCCCGGCGCAGCACGGCGAGGAACATGGCGTCGGTGCCGTGCCGGTGCGGCCACAGTTGCACCGACGGCCCGTCGCCCAGCCCCGGCATGCCGGCCGGCAGCAGCGGCCGGGCGTCGACGAAGTCGGCCGGGATTCCGGCCCGTCGCGCCGCCTCGGTCACTGTCACGTGCGTCTCCACCACGTGCGGGGAGCACACCACGTAGGCCACCAGGCCGCCCGGACGAACCGCTCGCAGCGCCGCCACCAGCAACTCCCGCTGCAATCGGGTCAGCGGCGGCAGGTCCGACGGCTGCTTGCGCCAGCGGGCCTCCGGCCGGCGGCGCAACGAGCCCAGCCCGGTGCACGGCGCGTCGACCAGCACCCGGTCGAAGTGCCCCTCCGGCAGCCCCGGTTCGGCCCCGACCGTGCGTCCGTCGGCCTGCAGCACGGTCACCGGCAGCCCCCGGGTGGCCAGGCTGACCAGCCGGGCCCGGTGCTCGGAGACCTCGACCGCGGTCAGCCGGGCCCCCCGCTGGGCGGCGAGCGCACCGAGCAGCCCGGCCTTGCCGCCCGGCCCGGCGCACAGGTCCAGCCAGTGCTCGTCCGGGCCGTCCAGCGGGGCGACCGCGAGGGCTTCGGCCACCAACTGGGAGCCCTCGTCCTGCACGTGTGCCCGCCCCTCGGCGAGCACCGCCAGCTCGCCCGGCGCGCCGCCGGGCAGGTAGACCGCGTACGGGGAGAACGCCCCCGGGGTCCCGCCGACCTGGTCGGCCAGCTCGACCGCGTCGGCCAGGCCCGGCCGGGCGCACAGGTGCACCGCCGGGCGCTCGTTGTCCTCGATCAGCAGGCGGGTGGTCTCGCCCAGGTCGCCGTCGAGCGCCTCGGCGAACGCCCGCACGATCCACTGCGGGTGGCTGTACGCCAAGGCCAGATGCCCGATCGGGTCGGTCTCGCTCGCCGGGGCGAGCTTCGCCACCCAGGCGTCGGAGTCCCGGCCGGCGATCTCGCGCAGCACCGCGTTGGCGAAACCGGTGGCACCCATGCCGACGGTGCGGACCAGGTCGACGGTCGAGGAGACGGCCGCGTGGGCCGGCACCCGGGTGTGCAGCAACTGGTAGGCCCCCAGCCGCAACGCATCGCGCACCGGCGGGTCGATCCGGGCCACGTCCCGGCCGGCCGCGTCGGTGAGGATCGCGTCGAGGGTGCCGAGGTGCCGCAGGGTGCCGTAGGTCAACTCGGTGGCGAAGGCGGCGTCCCGGCCGGTCAGCCCCTCCTCGCGCAGCAGCGCCGGCAGCACCAGGTTGGCGTACGCGTCGTCGCGGTGCACCGCCGCGACCGCCTGGTACGCGACGTACCGGGGCAGGTCCATCACCGGGCGCGCCGGCCGGCTGTCCCGCCGGTCGTCGCCGCCCCGACCGCCCCGGGGCGACCGGTCGCCGTAGGTCGGCCGGTCGCTGCGGGGCGACCGGTCGCCAAACGCCGGACGATCACCGCGAGCCGGACGGTCGCCGAACGTCGGTCGGTCACCGCGAGCCGGACGGTCGCCGAACGACCGCTCGGGGCGCCGGTCGGCCGACGCCCGGTCGAGGCGTGGGCTGCGCTGCTCGTCGGGCCGCCGCTCGGGCCGCTCCTCCGGGGCCGTCACGCGAGTTCCTCCCCGGCGGCGACCCGGGCGCCGCGCGCCCAGTCGCTCGCCGGCATGGCCTTCTTGCCCGCCGCCCGCACCTCGCCGAGGGCCACCGGGACGGTGGCCGTGCCGGCCAGCACCCGGGACTTCTCCGCCAGCAGCTCCCCCGGTTTCAGCTCGGGGCCGTCCGGCACCGGGACGACCGGGCCGAGCTTGACCCGCTCGCCACGGAAGGTGGTCCACGGCCCCGGCGCCGGGGTACACGCACGGACCCGCCGGTCCACCGCGAACGCCGGGTCATCCCAGCGCACCCGGGCGTCCTCCACGGTCAGCTTCGGCGCGAGCGACACCCCGTCGGCCGGCTGCGGCTCGGCCCGGGCGGTGCCCGCCGCAATCGCGTCGAGGACGGCCACCAGCAGGCCCGCCCCGGATCCGGCAAGTCGCTCCAACAGGGCCCCCGAGGTGTCGGTGGAACGGATTTCATCGGTGAGGGTGCCGTAGACCGGACCGGTGTCCAGCCCCTCCTCCAGTGCGAAGACACTCGCCCCGGTCAGCTCGTCGCCGTGCAGCACGGCATGCTGGACCGGTGCCGCGCCACGCCACGCCGGCAACAGGGAGAAGTGCAGGTTGACCCAGCCGTGCCGAGGGATCTCCAGCCCGGCCGGGGGCACCAGGGCGCCGTACGCGACCACCGGCACACAGTCGGGGGCCAACTCGCGCAGCCGGTCGAGGAACTCCGGCTCACGCGGGCGGACCGGGGTGAGCACCTCGATGCCGCGCTCGTCGGCCCACGCCCCGACGGGCGAGCGGACCAGGCCACGGCCGCGGCCGGCGGGAGCGTCGGGACGGGTCACCACGGCGACCAGCTCATGGTCGGAGGCCGCGACGGCGGCCAGGGCGGGAACGGCGACGGCCGGGGTTCCGGCGAAGATCAGGCGCACCCGCGTCACCGGCCCAGACCGAAGGGGCTGTCCACGGCGTGCGGGTTCAGCTTGACCGTCGGCGGGACCGCCGGGTCGTACCAGTCCGCCTGGCGGATCGCCTTCATCGCCTCCTTGCGGCCGGCCGCGTCGAGCCGGTCGAGGAAGAGCACCCCGTCGAGGTGGTCGGTCTCGTGCTGAACGCAGCGGGACATCAGGCCGGTGCCGACGATCTGCACCGGGTCGCCGTGGCCGTTGAAGCCCTTGGCGATCACGTTCTGGCGGCGCTTGGTGTCGAAGTAGAGCCCGGGGATGGACAGGCAGCCCTCCGGGCCGTCCTGTTCCTCTTCGTCGGGGAACTCCAGCACCGGGTTGACCAGGTGACCGAGCACGTCGTCGACGTCGAAGGCGAACACCCGCAGGCCCACTCCGAGCTGGGGCGCGGCGAGGCCGGCGCCACTCTGCTCGCGCATCGTGTCGGTCAGGTCGGCGATGAGCTTGCGCAGCTCCACGTCGAAGTCGACCACCGGATCGGCCGGTGTGCGCAGCACCGGGTCCCCGAACAGACGGATGGGCTGGACGGTCACTCGGGGTGGCTCCTTCGGTCGGACGACTCGTGCCGTACCAGTCTACGGAGTGCCCGGGAGGGCGCTGGCCGGCGTACCGGGGTCGGTGGGCGGCGACTCCTCGCGCAGGGTGACGGGCAGGGTGGCGTAGCCACGCAGGGTCAGCCGGGAGCGCTGCTCGGGCACGCCGGCTGACGCCAGCCCGGGGAACCGGCGCAGCAGCAGCGGGAAGGCCACCTGCGCCTCCAGCCGGGCCAGCGCGGCACCGAGGCAGTAGTGCGGGCCGGCGCCGAAGGAGAGCGGCTGGATCTGCGCCCGCCACGGGTCGAACCGGGCCGGCTCCGGGTGCGCCCGGGGGTCCCGGTTACCCGCCCCGAGGAGCAGCAGCAGCCAACTGCCGGCCGGCAGCGTCGACTCGCCGTAGGGCACCGGCTCGACGGCGAGCCGGGTGGTCAGTTGCACCGGCGAGTCGTAGCGCAACAGCTCCTCGACGTACGCCGGGGCCAGTTCGGCCCGGGAGCGCAGCGCGGCGGCGGCGCGGGGGTGCGCCAGCAGCGTGACCAGGCCGTTACCGAGCAGGTTCGTGGTGGTCTCGAAGCCGGCGACCAGCAGCACCATCAGGTTGGCCAGCAGTTCCTCGGCGGAGAGCCGATCGCCGTCGGCGTCGTGCGCCCGCACCAGCGCGGTGGTCAGGTCGTCGGTCGGGGCGCGGCGACGGTCGGCGATCAGATCGGTGAGGTACCCGCCCAGCTCGGCGGTGCCCCGGTCGGCGACGGCCAACTCCTCGGAGGTGATCTCCGGCTCCAACACCCCGGTCAGGTCGATGGCCCAGCGGCGGAACAGCGGCCGATCCCGCACCGGCACGCCGAGCAGGGCGCAGATCACCCCCACCGGCAGCGGGTAGGCGAACTCGGCCAGGAAGTCCACCGGCTCGCCGGCGCGCAACCGGTGCGCCATCGCGTCGGCCAGCTCGCCGGCCTGGGCCACCACCACCTCGCGCAGGGCGGCGATCCGGCGTGGGGTGAACGCCCCGGCCACCAGCCGCCGCATCCGGGTGTGGTCGGGCGGGTCGGTACGCAGCATGGACCGGGAGAGCGACACCACGGCGGGGCTGTCCCGCCAGCCCGGTGTGAACTGGTCGCGCAGCGGGCCGTCGAGCACCCGCGTCCGGGGGTCGCGGAGAAACAGGTCGATCTCGGCGTGGCCGGTGACCACGAAGAGGGACGGGCCGGCCTCGACGACCGGGCCGTGCTCACGCAACTGCTCGTAGGCCGGGTACGGATCGACCCGCCCGGCCGGCGACAGCAGCAGCGCGAGCGCCTCGGCAGCATCCATGACGGCCTCCCCGGCGTCCGGTCCGAGGCTCCATCATGCCCGCCGAAGTCCGCGTCCGCCGCCCCCGCGAACGGGCCGGCGTCGGGCGGCGGGACGCCGTCAGGCGCCGGGGGCGGGGTCCCCGGCGAGCACACTGTCCCCGGCGCGCAGGCAGTGCTCCGGCAGCGGCAGTTCGATGTCGTGGGCCGCCTCCCAGCCGTACACGGTGCCGGGGCGGACCTGGGCAGCGAAGTACTCCACGGCGCTCATCCCGCCGACCACCGGCTCGTCGACCTCGGCGACCAGCCGGGCGGGGACCATCGGGAACCCGTTGCGCAGGGCCGCGCTGAGCCGACGGTGGCCGTCGACGACGAAGAAGTACTCCCCGGTGAAGCCGATGGTCAGCGGCTCCAGCGCCTCATCGCCGGCGACCGCACCGACGAACCCGCCGTCGCCCAGCCCGCGCAGCGCGCCGATCTCCTCGGTCGGGTAGACCCGGGCCGGGTCGAGCAGCAGCAGCGGCGGGGCGTCGCGGAGCACGTCGGCGCCGAGGCGGCCCTCGTAGGCGTCGATGATGTGGGCGATCACCTGAGCCGGGGTGGCGCGGGTGGAGTCGCAGATCAGGTCGTAGTTGCGCAGCCGGGCCTTGTCGACGCCGTAGCGGACGATGAACCGGCTCCGCTCGCTCTCGCTGCGCTCGCGCAGCTTGGCCTTCGCCTCCTCCAGGGAGGCGTAGCTCTCGGCCGGGCCGGAGGGGCGGGCCAGCACCCGGCGGGCCGCCTCGGTCGGATCGGTGATCATGTGCACCTTGAGCGCATCGGTGAAGAAGTGCCAGGCCAGCCGGGAGTCCATCACCAGGCTCTCGCCGGAAGCGGCGATGTTCTGCTGGAGCTGGTCGACGTAGCCGTCGACGGCCTGGTCGAGCTCGGCGTGCAGATTGAGCTGGAGGGCGGTCATCTGCCGCTCCTGGGCCATCTGACGGTAGAGGTCACCGACGCTCACTCGGCGCAACCCCAGCCGCTTGGCGATCTCGACGGAGACGGTGCTCTTGCCGCTGCCGAGGTCACCGTTGAAGACGATCGATTGACGAACGGTCACGACTGGTCCACCCCTGATCACCGACTGATTGATGTCCTCGACATGGCGTCGTACCGACGCGCCCCCGCCATCGTCGCGCGATCCGTGCGCCCGGGCATGACGGGCGATGTTATCACGCAGCCGCGACCACGGACGGTGACGGCGCTCAGAACAGGCTCAGCGGATCTACCTGGAGCCGCACCGGGTCGGCCGCCTTGCGGGCCGCGCGGACCCCGGCGGCCGAGTGCAGCGCACCGGCCAGGGCCGCCGCCCGGGCCCGGGGCACCCGTACCAGCATCCGCTCCTTCTCGCCGTCGGCGGGCACCGGACCCAGCAGCTCGGCCTCCTCGGGCAGCCGGGTCTCGGCCAGCAGGTCGGCCACCGCGTCGGCCGAGCCGGTGACGCTGGCCATCCGCACCGCCGGCGGGAAGCCCAACTCCCGCCGCTCCGCCAGCTCCCGGGCGGCGAACCAGGCGGCGTCCCAGCGCAGCAGCGCCTGCACCGGGGCGAGGGCGCCGTCGGCGACCACCACCACCCGGCCGCCGGCCGCGGCGGGCCGGGCCAGTGCGGCGGCGGCCAGCCAGCGGCGCAGCGCCTCCTCGCCGGCCCGCAGGTCGGCCCGGGTGAGCATGGCCCACGAGTCGAGCAGCAGCACCGCGCCGTAACCGCCCTCGGCGACCGGCTCGGCCCCCGGGGTGGCCACCACCAGGCCGGCCCCGCCGGGAACGGTGGTGAGCACCTCTTCCCGGCCGGAGGTGCGCACCGGCACGCCCGGGAAGGCTCGGCCCAGCTCCTCGGCGGTGCGCCGGGCTCCGGTGACGGCGGCGCGCAGCCGCCGTCCGCCGCACTCCGGACAGGCGTACGCGGCGTTGACCCGGCCGCACCAGCGGCAGGCCGGAATGCCCTCGGCCGAGGGCAGGGCGAGCGGGCCGGCGCAGTGCGGGCAGCGGGCCGGGGTGCGGCACTCGGCGCACGAGATCGAGGGTAGGTAACCCCGGCGGGGCACCTGGACCAGCACCGGGGCGTCGGCGCGGATCGCGTCCCGGGCGGCGCTCCAGGCCAGGCTGGGCAGCCGGGCCGTCGCCGCGCCGGGGTCGCGGGCCAGCTGCGGGTCGTCGCCGGTGGGGGCGATCGCGGGGGTACGCGCCCGCACGGTGGCCCGGTCGGCGACCACCTCCCGGGCCCAGCCGGTCTCCACCAGCAGTTGCGCCTCGGCGCTGCGGGCGTACCCGCCGACCAGGGCCGCCGCCTCGGCGAGCCCGGCGCGGGTGAGCAGCACCTCGCGGGCGTGCGGGTACGGCGCGCGCGGCTCGGCGTGCAGGTCGTCGCCGTCATCGACGACGGCGACCAGGCCGAGCCGGGCCACCGGGGCGAACATGGCCGCCCGGGTGCCGACCACGACGGACACCTCGCCGCGCCGGGCCGCCAGGAACGCCCGGTACCGGCGGGCGGGGCCGGCCGCGGCGGCGAGAGCGACGTGCCGGCCGGGGCCGAGCGCGGCGGTGAGCGCGGCGTCGAGGCGGTCGAGGTCCCGGGCGTCGGGCACGACGACCACGGCGCCCCGCCCGCCGGCCACGGTGGCGGCGACCGCCTCGGCGTACCGGGCGGGCCAGTCCTCCCCGGGCAGGGCGGACCAGACCGCGCGGGCGGGCCGCCCCTCGGTCAGGGCGCGCAGGAACGCCGGCCCGGCGGGGTACGCCCCCCATCCACCCGGGTCGGGCGGATCCAGGGGGGCCGGTGGTTCGCCGGGCTCGTGCGGCTCCTTCTCCACCCGGGCGTGCCGGGGCGGCACGGCCAGCCGGAGCACGTCGGCGAGGCTACCGGCGTACCGGTCGGCGACGGCCCGGGCCAACTGGGCGATCTCCGGGGCCAGCACGGGCTCCGGCGAAACGACCTTCTCCAGGTACGCCAGCTTGCCGGTGTGCCCCGAGTCGTCGGCGCGCTCCAGCAGCCAGCCGTCGACGAGCTGGCCGGCGAAGCGCACCTTCACCCGGGTCCCGGGGATGGCGACGTCGTCCAGCTCGGCGGGGACCAGGTAGTCGAAGGGGCGGTCGAGGTGGGCCAGCGGCACATCCACGCAGACGCGAGCGACCGGCGACCCTTGCGCGGGTCGCCGGTCGCTGTGCCTGGTGCCGGTCAGGCTCCCGCGGCCGAATTGAGGTCGGCCGCCCGGTCGGTGCTCTCCCAGGTCAGGTCGGGCAGTTCCCGGCCGAAGTGGCCGTACGCGGCGGTCTGCCGGTAGATCGGACGGAGCAGGTTCAGGTCCCGGATGATGGCGGCCGGGCGCAGGTCGAAGACCTCGGACACCGCCTTCTCGATCGAGGCGACCGCCACGGTCTCGGTGCCGAACGTCTCGATGAACAGGCTCACCGGGTGGGCCTTGCCGATCGCGTACGCGACCTGGGCCTCGCAGCGCTCGGCGAGGCCGGCGGCCACCACGTTCTTGGCCACCCAGCGCATCGCGTACGCGGCGGAGCGGTCCACCTTGGACGGGTCCTTGCCGGAGAACGCGCCACCGCCGTGCCGGGCGTAACCGCCGTAGGTGTCGACGATGATCTTCCGGCCGGTCAGGCCGGCGTCGCCCATCGGGCCACCGATCTCGAACCGCCCGGTCGGGTTCACCAGCAGCCGGTAGCCGTCGGTGTCCAGGCCGAGGCTCTCCAGCTCCGGGGCGATGACGTGGTCACGCACGTCCGGGGTGAGCAGGCTGTCCAGCGAGATGTCGGCCGCATGCTGGCTGGACACAACGACCGTGTTCAGCCGGACCGGGCGCAGCCCCTCGTACTCGACGGTGACCTGGGTCTTGCCGTCCGGCCGCAGGTACGGGACCGTGCCGTCCTTACGCACCGCGGTCAGCCGGCGGGCGAGCCGGTGCGCCAGCGCGATCGGCAGCGGCATCAGCTCGGGGGTCTCCGAGCAGGCGAAGCCGAACATCATGCCCTGGTCGCCAGCGCCCTGGGCGTCCAGCGCGCTCTCCGACGAACCGGTACGCAACTCCATGGCGTTGTCCACGCCCTGGGCGATGTCCGGCGACTGGGCCCCGATGGAGACGCTGACCCCGCAGGAGGCCCCGTCGAAGCCCTTCTTCGACGAGTCGTAGCCGATCTCCAGGATCGTCTCCCGGACGATGGTCGGGATGTCGGCGTACGCCTTGGTCGTCACCTCCCCCGCCACGTGCACCTGGCCGGTGGTGATCAGGGTCTCGACGGCCACCCGGCTGTGCATGTCCTGGGCGAGCAGTGCGTCGAGAATGCCGTCGCTGATCTGGTCGGCGATCTTGTCCGGGTGGCCTTCCGTGACCGATTCGGACGTGAAGAGGCGGCGTGTCACGGCACTCCTAAGTATGTGGAAGGTCGTTCCGCGGAAGTGTAGTCAACGACCCTCGCGAAACACTCGATCGGTCAGGTCGGCGTCACCATTCGGACACCCAGTGCCAACCGCGCCACCACCAGATCCCAGACGCCGTCGGCCAGGTCCTCCTTGGACTGTTCGGGCATGTTTCGCACCGAGCCGTCCGCGCCGATGACAGTCGCCGTGTTGGTCTCAGCGCCGAAAACCTTCTCCGGGCCGACCTCGTTGATGACGATGAGGTCGGCCCGTTTGCGAGCGAGCTTGGCCCGCCCGTTGGCCTCGGCGTCGCCGGTCTCGGCCGCGAACACCACCAGCACCTGTTCCGGTCGGCGGAGCCGACCCAGCTCAGCGGCGATGTCCGGATTGGTGACGAGTTCGATCGTAGGTGCCCCGACGTCTGATTTCTTGATTTTCCCCGCCGAATAGGTGGCGGGACGGAAATCGGCGGGCGCCGCCGCCATCACCACCGCGTCAGCGCCCGCGGCGGCCTTCACGGTGACTTCGCGCAGCTCCTCGGTGGTGCCGACCCGGACCAGGTCGACGCCGGCCGGGTCGGCGAGCGCCACGTTGGCGGAGATCAGGGTGACCCGGGCGCCGCGGGCGACCGCGGCACGGGCGAAGGCGTACCCCTGCTTGCCCGAGGAGCGGTTGCCCAGGAACCGGACCGGGTCCAGCGGTTCCCGGGTGCCGCCGGCGGTGATCACCACGTGCCGACCGGCCAGGTCGGCCGGGGCGTCGACGCCCCGGGCCAGTGCCCGCCGGGCGACGGCGAAGATCTCGGCCGGGTCGGGCAGCCGCCCCTTGCCGGTGTCGGCGCCGGTGAGTCGGCCGACGGCGGGCTCGATCACCCGCACGCTCCGGGAGCGCAATGTGGCCACGTTCGCCACGGTGGCCGCGTTCTCCCACATCTCGGTGTGCATCGCCGGGGCGAGCAGCACCGGGCAGCGGGCCGTGAGCAGCGTGTTGGTCAGCAGGTCGTCGGCGAGGCCGTGGGCGGCCCTGGCGAGCAGGTCGGCGGTGGCGGGGGCGACCACGACCAGGTCGGCCCGCTGGCCGAGCCGGACGTGCGGCACCTCGTGCACGTCGGCCCAGACGTCGTCGGCGACCGGCTGGCCGGACAGGGCGGCCCAGGTCGGCGCCCCGACGAAGCGGAGCGCCGACGCGGTCGGCACGACGCGGACCCGATGGCCCGACTCGGTGAAGAGTCGCAGCAGCTCACACGCCTTGTAGGCGGCGATGCCACCGCCGACTCCGAGGACTATCTCGGCGGACATCGACGCGCGGCGGGGCTACGGCTGGTCGGTCGGCTCGGCGGTGAGCAGGCCCGAGTTGATTTCGCGCATGGCGATGGAGAGGGGCTTCTCCTGGGGGGTGGTCTCCACGAGGGGGCCGACGTACTCCAGCAGGCCCTCGCCGAGCTGGCTGTAGTAGGCGTTGACCTGGCGGGCACGCTTGGCGGCGAAGATCACCAGGGCATACTTCGACGTCGTCTTCTCGAGAAGCTCGTCGATCGGCGGGTTGGTGATGCCTT
This sequence comes from Micromonospora sp. RTGN7, assembly GCF_033804645.1. Taxonomy (NCBI): domain Bacteria; kingdom Bacillati; phylum Actinomycetota; class Actinomycetes; order Micromonosporales; family Micromonosporaceae; genus Micromonospora; species Micromonospora sp. RTGN7. The sequence continues at coordinate 61,126 of NZ_JAPZLF010000012.1, forward strand.
CGGGGTTGGCGATGGATCCCACGAAATAACCTCTGCGTCTCTTTACCGCGCGGTCGCGGTGGATCTCTCAGCGGTGGGGCTCTCAACCGCGCAGGCGTGGTTGAGACGGAGCCATAAAGGAAGAACCGAGCAAGCCTACCAGCTCATGGACCGCCCGCCCGGTTCGGTCGACGCCGTCCACCTCGCCGAGGCGGCGGGGGCGGGTGGTCGCCGGCACCGGAGTCCAGACCGACGGAGAACGCGCCCGGAACGGCTCGACGACACTGCCCACGCCGGCCCCGGAAGGGCCGGCCAGGACGGTGAGCCGAGCCGCCGGGCGCGCCTCGTCATCCGTGCTCACGGCTCGTTTCTACACGCTGCCATGGGCAGGTTGCGGCGAACCGCCGCGGTCAGTTCGCGGCGAACTCGCCGAGCAGCGCCTTGCGCTGCTGCTCGCCCAGCCCGCGCAAGCGCCGGCTGTCGGCGATCCGGAGCTTCTCCATGATCTGGGTCGCCCGGATCTTGCCGATGCCCGGCATCGCCTGCAGGACGGCCGAGACCTTGAGCTTGCCGACGACGTCGTCGCCCTCGGAACGCTCGAGGATGGAGGCGAGGGTGATCTTGCCCTGCTTGAGCTGCTCCTTCAGCTCAGCACGGGCCTTGCGGATCTCCGCAGCCTTTTCGAGCGCGGCTGCGCGCTGCTCGGGGGTCAGTGACGGGAGGGGCACCAGTTCTCCTCAGGTCCCTATCGCGACGGGCGGGACGCCGCGCCGCAGTTGTGAAACGTGGAGTCGCCGGGAACCAAAGGGGTCCGTGGTTCCCAGCGCGGGGAAAACTAGCGTTCGCGGGAGCATTCGGCAACGTGGGCGCGCGGCGACCACGGCAAAGTGACCGAGCCTTCACTCAGTCCGGGCCTCGCCCAGGGCCGCCCGGCACTCGGTCAGGACCCGCTCGGCGGCGGCCCGCAGCGCCGCCACGTCGGGCCCGGCGTGCAACACCTCGCGGGAGTACGACGGCAGCACCGACGGCAGGGCGGTGCCGAAGACGGTACGCAGATCGGCCGCCGTGGCACCCTGCGCGCCGAGCCCTGGGGCCAGCAGCGGACCGTGCAGGGCGGAGAGGTCGTGACCGGTGTCACCGATGGTCGCACCGACCACCAGACCGAAGCTGCCGAGCGGTTTGGCACCCCGATTGAGCTGGGCAATCTCATCGATCACGGTCTGCGCGACGGTCCGCCCGTCGGCGCCGCGGGCCCGCTGCACGGCGGCCCCCTCGGGGTTGGACGTCAGCGCCAGGACGAACACCCCGCCGCCGTGCGCGGCGGCGAGCTCGAACATCGGGGCGAGGGACCCTACTCCCAGGTAGGGGCTCGCCGTGACCGCGTCGACATACAGCGGACTGGATGGGTCGAGGTACGCGGAGGCGTACGCCGCAACGGTCGAACCGATGTCTCCACGCTTGACGTCAAGCAGAACGAGCGAGCCGGAATCCCGCAACTGTCGGATAGTTGACTCCAGTACCGCCACGCCACGGGAACCGAAGCGCTCGAAGAACGCGGACTGGGGTTTGACCACCGCAACCCGGTCACCGAGCGCCTCCACCACCGTGCGGCTGAAGCGCTCCAGCCCGTTCACGTCGTCCGACAGGCCCCATCGGGCCAGCAGCCCCGGGTGCGGGTCGATGCCCACACAGAGCGGCCCACGCTCCGCCACCGCCCGGTGCAACCGGCCACCAAAGCTCTCCATCAGACCTCTCCCTCTCGACCTCTCCTGGGCGCGACGGCACCCGCCGCGCACGTACCCGTGCCGCCGCCGGCCCACCGGCCCGCCGCGCACCGCACGCCGTCCGCCGCGCACCGGCCCGCCGGAGCCCCGGAGGGCCGTGGTGGGTCGGTGTGGGGCCGCGACGCGGGTCAGCCGACCGCCACCGCGGCGGCGATCCCGGCGACGATCCGGGCGACGTCCGCGTCGTCGGTGACGTACGGCGGCATGGTGTAGACCAGGTCGCGGAACGGCCGCAGCCAGACCCCCCGGTCGACGGCGGCGGCGGTGGCCCTCGTGAGATTCACCTCGTGGTCGAGCTGGACCACACCGATCGCGCCGAGCACCCGGACGTCAACGACTCCCGGCGCGGCGCGCAGCGGCTCCAGGCCCGCCCGCAGCCCCGCGCCCACCCTCGACACCTCTGCGGCCCAGTCCCCGGCCCGCAGGAGGCCGATGGAGGCGTTGGCGACCGCGCAGGCAAGCGGGTTACCCATGAACGTCGGTCCGTGCGCCAGGACTCCGTCGCGGGAGATCCCCCACGCCACCTCCGCCGTGCAGAGCGCGGCGGCCAGCGTCAGGTAGCCGCCGGTGAGCGCCTTGCCGACGCAGAGCACGTCGGGGCTCACCCCGGCGTGCTCAGCGGCGAACATCGTCCCGGTCCGGCCGAAGCCGGTGGCGATCTCGTCGAAGACCAGCAGCACCCCGTGGGCGCGGGTGACCTCGCGCAGCATCCGCAGGTACGCCGGGTGGTGGAAGCGCATCCCGCCGGCGCCCTGGACCACCGGCTCCACGATCACGGCGGCCAGTTCGTCGGCGTGCCGCTCCACCGCGTCGGCCAGCTCCGCCAGGTACGCCGGGTCGGGCGGGGCGTCGAAGCCGGCCGGCGGGGCGGGTGCGAAGACCTGCCGGGGCAGCACGTCGCCCCACAGGTGGTGCATGCCACCCTCGGGGTCGCAGACGCTCATCGGGTGGAACGTGTCACCGTGGTAGCCGCCCCGCCAGGTGCCCAGCCGGCGTCGCTGCGGTCGCCCGGTGGCCCGCTGGTACTGCAGGCACATCTTCACCGCGACCTCGACGGCCACCGAACCGGAGTCGCAGAGGAACACCCGCTCCAACCCGTCCGGCGCCAGCTCGACCAGCGTGCCGGCCAGGCGCACCGCCGGCTCGTGGGTCAGCCCGCCGAACATCACGTGGCTCATCCGGCCGAGCTGGTCGGTGACCGCCGCGTCCAGCGCCGGGTGCCGGTAACCGTGGATCGCCGCCCACCAGGACGACATCCCGTCCACCAGCTCCCGGCCGTCGGCCAGCCGCAGCCGCACCCCCTGGGCGCTCTCCACCACGTACGGCGCCGTGGCGGGCGGCAGCGGCGCGTACGGGTGCCACACGTGCTCCCGGTCGGCGGCGAGGATCTCCTCGGGCGTCACAGGGCCCTCCTCCGTGTCCTCACGGGCGTGTCGTGCGGACCGGCCTTAAGCCCCACCGCTCGGTGGGACGATGTCGCCGGTCCCTCGTTCACCGGTTGCCGGCCGGCGTTGTCGCCCTGCCGGCCGCACGGGCCACCGACCGGACCAGTCCCGGCCCCCGGTAGATGAAACCGGTGTAGAGCTGGACCAGGGACGCGCCGGCGTCGAACATGCGGGCGGCGTCGTCGGGGTCGACGATGCCGCCCACCCCGATCACCGGGAGCCGGCCGCCGGTCTCCCGGTGGACGAAGGAGACCACCTCCCGGGCGCGGGCGGCCAACGGACGACCGGAGAGGCCGCCGGTCTCCGCGCCCCGTGGGCGATCGGCCGGGGCGAGGCCGTCGCGGGCCAGGGTCGTGTTGGTGGCGATCACCCCGGCCGCACCCCGGGCCAGGCAGACCTCCAGCAGCTGGGCGATCGCCGGCTCGGTCAGGTCCGGGGCGATCTTCACCAGCACCGGCTTCTCCCCCACCAGGGCCGCCAACAGCGCGTCCAGGTGGGACCGGTCCTGCAACGACCGCAGCCCCGGGGTGTTCGGCGACGAGACGTTGACCGCGAAGTAGTCCCCGTGCCCACGCAGCGCTTGGTACGAAGCGAGGTAATCCTGCACCGCCTCGTCCAGCGGGGTCACCTTGGACTTGCCCAGCGAGATCCCCAGCGGCACCCCGATCGGGCGGGGCAGCGCCGCCAGGCGATCCGCCAGGGCTTGCGCCCCGGCGTTGTTGAAGCCCATCCGGTTGACCACGGCGTCGCTGTCGCGCAGCCGGAACAGCCGGGGCCGGGGGTTGCCCGGCTGGGCGTGCGCGGTGACCGTGCCGACCTCGACGAAGCCGAAGCCCAGCGCCGGCCACGCCGGCAACGCCGCGCCGTCCTTGTCCATCCCGGCGGCCAGCCCCACCGGGTTGGCGAACCGCACCCCGAACACCGTGCGCGGTGCCCGCACGGCGTACCGGGCCCGCAGCCCGGCCAGCACCATCGGCGACCGCGACACCGCGGCGAGCCGCCGCAGCGTCCACTCGTGCGCCGCCTCGGCGTCCCCACCCCCTACCCGGAACAACCAGGGCCGCACCCCCCGCTCAAACATCACCGCCCCGCCCCCTCCCCCGGCTACGGCCGCCGATCATGGGGTTGGCGGCAGTGTGGATCTCCCCCGCCGCCGCCCACCCCATGATCGAGGCGGGCGTGGGCGTGGGGGTCACCGGGCGGCCCGAAGGGTGGCGTGCAGGTCCTGGAGGGGACGGACGATCATGTCGCCGCGGATGCGGGCCTCGATGCCCAGCACGGCTGCCGCCGCGCCCTGGACCGTGGTGATGCAGGGGATGTCGGCGGTCACGGCGGCGCTGCGGATCTCGTAGCCGTCCGAGCGGGCGCTCGCCCCGGAGCCCTGCGGGGTGTTGACCACCAGCGCCACGTCGCCGCCGAGGATCATCGAGACCGCGTCCTCACCCGCGCCGGACTCATAGTGCTTGCGGATCTGCTCGCAGGCGATGCCGTGCCGACGCAACACCTCGGCGGTGCCGGTGGTGGCGACGATCTCGAAGCCCAGGTCGGCGAGGCGCTTGATCGGGAAGATCATGGCGCGCTTGTCCCGGTTGGCCACCGAGACGAAGATCTTCCCCTCGGTCGGCAGCGACCCGTACGCGGCGGACTGGCTCTTGGCGAAGGCGTGGCCGAAGTTCGTGTCGATGCCCATCACCTCGCCGGTGGACTTCATCTCCGGCCCGAGCAGCGAGTCGACGCCCTGACCGGACGGGGTACGGAACCGCTTGAACGGCAGCACCGCCTCCTTCACCGCGATCGGCGCGTTGGCCGGCATCGTCCCGCCGTCGCCGGTCGACGGGAGCAGTCCCTCGGCGCGCAGCTCGGCGATGGTGGCGCCGAGGGCGATCCGGGCCGCCGCCTTGGCCAGCGGCACCGCCGTAGCTTTGGAGACGAACGGCACAGTCCGGGACGCCCGCGGGTTCGCCTCCAGCACGTACAGCACGTCGTCCTTGAGGGCGTACTGGACGTTGAGCAGGCCGCGTACCCCCACGCCCTTGGCGATCGCCTCGGTGTACCGGCGCACCTGGGCCAGGTGCGATTTGGCCAGGGTGATCGGCGGCAGCACGCAGGACGAGTCGCCGGAGTGGATGCCGGCCTCCTCGATGTGTTCCATCACCCCGCCGAGGTAGACCTCACCGTCGGCGTCGCAGAGCGCGTCCACGTCGATCTCGATGGCGTCGTCGAGGAACCGGTCCACCAACACCGGGTGGTCCGGGGAGATCTCGGTGGCCCGGCCGATGTAGTCGCGCAGCGTCGGGTCGTCATAGACGATCTCCATGCCCCGCCCGCCCAGCACGTACGACGGGCGGACCAGCACCGGGTAGCCGATCTCCTCGGCAATCGCCTTGGCCTCCTCGTACGAGGTGGCCATGCCGTGCGCCGGGGCGCGCAGGCCGGCCCGGGCCAGCACCGACCCGAAGGCGCCCCGCTCCTCGGCCAGGTGGATCGACTCCGGCGACGTGCCGACCACCGGCACGCCGGCGTTCTTGAGCCGCTGCGCCAGCCCCAGCGGGGTCTGCCCGCCGAGCTGCACGACCACCCCGACCACGCCCGGCCCGCCGGCCGCCCGACCGGACGAGTCCTCGGCGTGCCACACCTCGAGAACGTCCTCGAAGGTCAGCGGCTCGAAGTAGAGCCGGTCGGCGGTGTCGTAGTCGGTGGAGACGGTCTCCGGATTGCAGTTGATCATCACCGTCTCGTAGCCGACCTCCCGCAGCGCCATCACGGCGTGCACACACGAGTAGTCGAACTCGATGCCCTGGCCGATCCGGTTCGGCCCGGAGCCGAGGATGAGCACCTTGGGCCGGGCCGACGGCGCGACCTCGGTCTCGGAATCATAGGTGGAGTAGTGGTACGGGGTGGTCGCCTCGAACTCGGCGGCGCAGGTGTCCACCGTCTTGTAGACCGGGCGGACATCGAGGCGGTGCCGCAGGATGCGTACCCCGTCCTCGGCAGCCAGCTCCGGACGGAGCGCGGCGAGCTGCCGGTCGGACAGGCCGGCCCGCTTGGCCCGGCGCAGCAGGTCGGCGTCGAGCACCGGGGCGTCCACGATCTCCGCGCGCAGCTCGACCAGCCCGGCGATCTGGTCCAGGAACCACGGGTCGATCCCGCCGGACGCGGCGGCGACCTCGGCGATCGACGCGCCGAGCCGCAGCGCCCGCTCCACGGTGTAGAGCCGCCCGTCGTGCGGGACGCGCAGGGCCTCGAGGGTGTTCTCCCTGGTTGCCCCCTGCGGATCCGGCACACTCCAGAAGCCGCCTGCTTTGGTTTCCATCGAGCGCATCGCCTTGTTCAGCGCCTCGGTGAAGTTGCGCCCGAGGCTCATCGCCTCGCCCACCGACTTCATGGTGGTGGTCAGCTCCGGGTCCGCGCCGGGGAACTTCTCGAACGCGAACCGGGGGATCTTCACCACCACGTAGTCCAGGGCCGGCTCGAACGCCGCCGGGGTCTTGAGCGTGATGTCGTTGGGGATCTCGTCCAGGGTGTAGCCGATGGCCAGCTTCGCGGCGATCTTCGCGATCGGGAAGCCGGTCGCCTTCGACGCCAGCGCCGAGGAGCGGGACACCCGGGGGTTCATCTCGATCACGACGATCCGGCCGTCGGCCGGGTTCACCGCGAACTGGATGTTGCAGCCGCCGGTGTCCACCCCGACCTCGCGCAGCACCGCGATGCCCAGGTCGCGCAGGCTCTGGTACTCCCGGTCGGTGAGCGTCATGGCCGGGGCCACAGTGACGCTGTCGCCGGTGTGCACGCCCATCGGGTCGATGTTCTCGATCGAGCAGACCACCACCACGTTGTCGCGGCGGTCGCGCATGAGTTCGAGCTCGTACTCCTTCCAGCCGAGCACGCTCTCCTCGATGAGCACCTCGTGCATCGGGCTGGCGGCCAGGCCGGCGCCGGCGATGCGCGCCAGATCGGCGTCGGTGTGCGCCATGCCGGAGCCCAGGCCGCCCATGGTGAACGACGGCCGGATCACCACCGGCAGGCCCAGCTCGGCGGCGGTTGCCTCGACCTCGTCCATGGAGTGGCAGACCCGGGAGCGCGGCACCAGGCCGGTCGGGTCGTCCAGGCCCAGGCGTACGCCGGCCTTGGCGACGATGTCCTTGAACAGTTGCCGGTCCTCGCCCCGGTTGATGGCGTCGATGTTCGCGCCGATCAGCTCCACGCCGTACTTCTCCAGCACGCCTGCGGCGTGCAGGGCGACCGCGGTGTTCAGCGCGGTCTGCCCGCCCAGGGTGGCCAGCAGGGCGTCGGGGCGTTCCCGGGCGATGACCAGCTCGACGAACTCCGGGGTGATCGGCTCGATGTACGTGGCGTCGGCGAACTCCGGGTCGGTCATGATGGTCGCCGGGTTGGAGTTGACCAGGCTGACCCGGATCCCCTCGCTGCGCAGCACCCGGCACGCCTGGGTGCCGGAGTAGTCGAACTCACAGGCCTGCCCGATAACGATCGGCCCGGAGCCGATCACCAGGATGTGCTTGAGATCGGTCCGCTTAGGCATTCGTGCGCCCCTCGCTGTGGTTCCGGCCCTCGATGAGCTCGGCGAAGCGATCGAAGAGGTAGTCCGCGTCGTGCGGGCCGGCCGCCGCCTCCGGGTGGTACTGGACGGTGAAGGCGGGCACGTCCCTCGCCCGCAGCCCCTCGACCACGTTGTCATTGAGGCAGACATGCGACACCTGGACGCCGCCGAACTCGGTCTCGATCACCTGGTCGGGGACGACCGCGCCCGGAACCTCCAGCGCACCGGACTCCGGTTCGCGGCCCGGCCAGGCGACCGCGAAGCCGTGGTTGTGGCTGGTCACCTCGACCTTGCCGGTGGCCCGGTCGAGCACCGGCTGGTTGATGCCCCGGTGGCCGTAGCCGAGCTTGTAGGTGCCGAAGCCGAGCGCCCGACCGAGGATCTGGCTGCCGAAGCAGATGCCGAAGAGCGGGATCCGGCGGCGCAGCACCTCCTGCGCGAGGGCGACCGGGCCGTCGGCGGTGGCCGGGTCACCCGGTCCGGGCGAGAAGAACACCGCGTCCGCGCCGGTGGCGAGCAGTTCGTCGATGCTCGACGAGGCGGGCAGCACATGGGTGCTGACCCCGCGCGCGGCGAGCCGACGCGGCACGTTGCGCTTGATGCCCAGGTCCAGGGCGGCCACGGTGAAGCGGTGCACACCCTCGGCGGCGATCACGTACGGCTGCGCGGTGGTCACCTGCGCGGAGAGGTCCGCGCCGACCATCGGCGGGGCCTGACGGACCCGGGCCAGCAGGGCCCGCGGGTCGACCTCGACGCTGGAGATACCGACCCGCATCGCGCCGCGCTCGCGCAGGTGCCGGGTCAGCGCCCGGGTGTCCACCCCGCTGATGCCGACCACGCCCTCGGCCGTGAGCCGGTCCTCCAGCCCGCCGGTGGCCCGCCAGTTCGAGCCGATCCGGGCGGGGTCACGGACCACGTACCCGGCGACCCAGATCCGGCCGGACTCGTCGTCCTCGGCGTTCACGCCGGTGTTGCCGATGTGCGGGGCGGTCTGCACCACCACCTGCCGGTGGTACGACGGGTCAGTCAGGGTCTCCTGGTAGCCGGTCATGCCGGTGTTGAAGACCGCCTCGCCGAAGGTCTCCCCGACGCTGCCGTACGCCTCGCCGTGGAACGTGCGCCCGTCCTCCAGGACGAGAATCGCGGGACGCCTTCTCATGCTGCACTTCCTTCGATCCGGACTGCGGGGCTCCGCTTCGCTGCACTCCTCGCACGAATCACTGCTGCACTTCCTTCGATCCGGACTGCGGGGCTCCGCTTCGCTGCATTCCTCGCACGAATCACTTGACAGCCTTTCCGTCCAGGACCGTCGGCTCGCCGCGCAGGAAGGTCGCCACGATGCGACCCGGCAGCGTCATGCGGGCGTACGGGGTGTTGCGACTACGACTGGCCAGCTCCGCGGGCTCAATGGTGCGGCGCGCAGCCGGGTCGATCAGGGTCAGGTTGGCCGGCACGCCGGTGACCGGGTCGAGGCCGTGCGAGTCGAGGCCGGCGATCCGGGCCGGGGCCCGGGACATCCGCTCGGCGATCAGGTCCCACTGCGGGCCGAGCACGTCCAGGGCGATCGACAGCGCCGTCTCCAGGCCGAGCATGCCCGGCCGGGCGTACGCCCACTCGCACTCCTTGTCCTCCACGGCGTGCGGGGCGTGGTCGGTGGCGACGATGTCGATCACGCCCTCGGCCAGGGCGGCGCGCAGTGCGGCGACGTCGGTTGCAGTGCGCAGCGGCGGGTTGACCTTGTACACCGGGTCGTAGGTCTCGGCCTTGACGTCGGTGAGCAGCAGGTGGTGCGGGGTGACCTCGGCGGTGACCCGTACGCCGCGGGCCTTGGCCTGACGCAGCACCTCGACGCTGCCGGCGGTGGAGACGTGGCAGACGTGCAGTCGGCTGCCGACGTGCTCGGCGAGCAGCACGTCCCGGGCGATGATCGCCTCCTCGGCGACCGCCGGCCAACCGGTCAGCCCGAGCCGGGTGGAGACCTCGCCCTCGTGCATCTGTGCGCCCTCGGTGAGCCGGGGCTCCTCGGCGTGCTGGGCGATGATCCCGTCGAACGCCTTGACGTACTCCAGCGCCCGGCGCATCAGCACCGGGTCGGCCACGCAGTGCCCGTCGTCGGAGAAGATCCGCACCCGGGCCGCCGAGTCGGCCATCGCGCCCAGTTCGGCCAGGCGCTCGCCGGCCAGGCCTGCGGTGACCGCCCCGATCGGCTGCACGTCGACCAGGCCGGCCTCCCGGCCGAGCCGCCAGACCTGCTCCACCACCCCGGCGGTGTCGGCGACCGGGGAGGTGTTGGCCATCGCGCAGACCGCCGTGTACCCGCCGAGCGCCGCCGCCCGGGAGCCGGACTCGACGGTCTCGGCGTCCTCGCGGCCCGGCTCGCGCAGGTGGGTGTGCAGGTCGACCAGGCCGGGCAGGGCGACCAGCCCGGTGCCGTCGACCACGGCGGCGTCCGGCGCGCTCAGGCCCGCGCCGACGGCGGCGACGACGCCGTCGCGGATCAGCAGGTCGGTCGGAGCGGCGCCGACGACGCTCACGTTGGTGATCAGGTACGCGGTCACAGGTTGTTCCCCCCGAGCAGCAGATAGAGGACGGCCATCCGCACGGAGACCCCGTTGGCGACCTGTTCGACGATGGTGGAGCGGGGCGAGTCGGCGACCTCGGGGGTGATCTCCATGCCCCGGTTCATCGGCCCGGGGTGCATGACGATCGCGTGCGCGGGCAGCCGGCGCATCCGCGGCCCGTCGAGGCCGTAGCGGCGGGCGTACTCGCGGGCCGAGGGGAAGTAGGAGTCGTGCATCCGCTCCCGCTGCACCCGCAGCATCATCACCACATCGACGTTGGGCAGCACGGAGTCGAGGTCGTAGGAGACGTCGACGCCGGACGCCAGTGCGTGCGCGATGTTCACCGGGATCAGCGTGGGCGGGCCGACCAGGGTGACCTTCGCGCCGAGGGTGGAGAGCAGCAGCACGTTGGAGCGGGCCACCCGGGAGTGCAACACGTCCCCGACCACCGCGACGTGCAGGCCGGCGATCCGGCCCAGCCGGGAGCGCATCGTGTACGCGTCGAGCAGCGCCTGGGTGGGGTGCTCGTGGGTGCCGTCGCCGGCGTTGACCACCGACCCGTCGATCCAGGTGGCCAGCCGGTGCGGGGCGCCGGAGGCGGGGTGCCGGACGACCACCGCGTCGGCCCCCATCGCCTGGAGGGTGAGCGCGGTGTCCTTCAGGCTCTCGCCCTTGGCCACGCTGGAGCCCTTGGCCGAAAAGTTGATCACATCGGCGCTGAGGCGCTTCGCCGCCGCCTCGAAGGAGATCCGGGTCCGGGTGGAGTCCTCGTAGAAGAGGTTCACCACCGTCCGCCCGCGCAACGCGGGCAGCTTCTTGACCTCGCGCCCGGCCACGGTGGCCATCTCGGCCGCGGTGTCGAGGATCTGGGTGGCGATGGCGGCGTCCAGGTCGGCACCGGAGAGCAGGTGCTTGATCATGGGAGCTGGACCCGCCCTTCGATCGCGACTGCGGGGCTCCGCTGCGCTGCACTCCTCGCGCTCACTGATGCCTGCCCTTCGATCGCGACTGCGGGGCTCCGCTGCGCTGCACTCCTCGCGCTCACTGGGTGCCCCCGAAGAGCCGGACCTCGTCGGCGCCGTCGGTCTCGGCGAGGGTGACCCGCACGTTCTCGGCCAGCGAGGTCGGGATGTTCTTGCCCACGTAGTCGGCGCGGATCGGCAGCTGCCGGTGGCCCCGGTCGACCAGCACGGCGAGCTGCACCGAGGCGGGACGGCCGACGTCGCCGAGCGCGTCGAGAGCGGCCCGGACCGTCCGGCCGGAGAAGAGCACGTCGTCGACGAGGACGACCCGCTTGCCGTCGATCCCGGTGGACGGCAGCTGGGTCGGGCCGACCGCACGGGTGCCGTTTCGGCGCAGGTCGTCGCGGTAGAGGGTGATGTCGAGCACACCGACCGGGACGGCGATGTTCTCGAAGGTGCCGATCCGGGCGGCGAGGCGCCTCGCGAGGGGGACGCCGCGGGTGGGAATACCGAGCAGCACCGTGTCGGCGGCGCCCTGGGTCTTCTCGAGGATCTGGTGGGCAATGCGGTCCACCACACGCGATACGTCCGCTGCGGTGAGGATCACCTTCACCGAGGGTTGCTGCGGTGGCGACGGGTGGGCAGCCGGTGGGTAGGCCACGGCGGACCTCCTTCCCCGCCTCACGGGACGGGTCGTTAAAGGATGTCTGACAGCCTCCGCCGGACCGCGAACGGCCCGAGCGGGGGCTACAGGCCACGCTACCAGCGGTCACGAGGCGGTCCGACGCCGGCACTGACACCGTGATCAAGATGACGAACCGGGACAAGTCACCCTGCTCCTCCAACGGTACGATCACGACCACTTGACCAGTTGTCGCAATCCCCGTACCGTCACGCTCCGTAGCCACCACGGGGTGAACCCCGAGCAACACTGGGAGTGTCCGAATGCCCTCTGAATACGCCAAGTCGCTGGGCGCCCGCCTGCGCTCCATCCGCCAGCAGCAGGGCCTGTCCCTGCAGGGGGTGGAGGAGAAGTCGACCGGGCGGTGGAAGGCCGTAGTGGTCGGCTCGTACGAGCGCGGCGACCGCGCCGTCACGGTGTCCCGCCTGGCCGAGCTGGCCGACTTCTACCGGGTGCCCGTCTCCGAACTACTGCCCGACGGCAGCGGAGTCCGCCACGAACCCACCAGCAAGATCGTGCTGGACCTGGAGCGGCTCTACGACGATGCCTCCGAGGAACTGGCCTACGTCGCCCGGTACGCCCGCGCCATCCAGCAGCAGCGCGGCGACTACAACGGTCGGGTGCTCTCCATCCGCGCCGACGACCTGCGCGCCCTGGCGATCGTCTACGACGCCTCGCCGTCCGGCCTGATCGAGCGCCTCACCGAGCACGGTGTGCTCGTCGCCGACCCGCGGGCGTTCTTCGCGTCCTGACCCGCGATCGGTGAAGGGGCCCGTGCCGATCGGCACGGGCCCCTTTCGTCGTCTCCCTGCCCGGCGTGCCGGTCAGCGGGTGGCGTACTCGGCGATCCGGCCGAGCACCCCGTTGAGGAAGCGCGGCGAGTCATCGGTCGACATCTGCCGGGCCAGCTCGACGGCCTCGCTGATCGCCACCGCGTCATCGAGCTCGTCGACGTAGAGCAGTTCGTACACCGCGATGCGGGCCAGGTTCCGGTCGACCACCGGCATCCGGTCCAGCGTCCACCCCTCGGCGTAGCTGGCGATCAGCTCGTCGATCCGGTCCAGGTGCGCGGCGACGCCCTCGATGAGGCCGACGGCGTACCCGAGGTGCTCCGGGTGAGGCTTTTCGATCCGCTCGAGGTACCCGACGAGCACCTCCACCGGCGGCCGGTCCCGCAGGTCGGACTCGTAGAGCACGTCCAGCGCCCGCTTGCGCGCCTTGCGACGCGCCGGCATCTGCTGCTTGGCGCCCTCGGCCATCAGGCGCGGCCGAGGTAACGGCCGTCGCGGGTGTCGACCTTGATCTTCTCACCGGTGGTGATGAACAGCGGCACCGGCACGGTCGCGCCGGTCTCCACAGTGGCCGGCTTGGTGCCGCCGGTGGACCGGTCACCCTGCAGGCCCGGCTCGGTGTAGGTGACCTCCAGCACGACGGAGGTCGGCAGCTCGATGTAGAGCGGCACCTCCTCGTGAGTGGCGACGGTCGCCTCGGCCTCGGGGAGGAGGTAGTTGGCTGCCTCACCCACGGTGAGGCCGGGGACGATGATCTGGTCGAACGTCTCCAGATCCATGAAGACGTAGTCCTCGCCGTCGGCGTAGAGGTACTGCATCGTGCGCTTGTCCACGGTCGCGGTCTCGACCTTGGTGCCCGCGTTGAAGGTCTTGTCGACCACCTTGCCGGACAGCACGTTCTTCAGGGTGGTGCGCACGAAGGCACCACCCTTACCGGGCTTGACGTGCTGGAACTCGACGACGGCCCAGAGCTCTCCGTCGAGGTTGAGTACCAGGCCGTTTTTCAGGTCGTTGGTGGAGGCCATTTCCTGCCTTGATCATCAATTGGCGGACAGACCTGGCAAGTCTACTCGCTGTCGCCCCCGGCCGTTCCCGCCGTCAGGGCCCGACCGGCTCGGTGCTCGCCCAACCCGCCAGGTGGTGCAGGGCGAGGCGGTAGCCGTCGACGCCCAATCCGCAGATCACCCCGGTCGCCACGGCGGAGACCACCGAGTGCCGGCGGAACTCCTCCCGGGCGTGGATGTTGGAGATGTGCACCTCGACCAGGGGTCCGCGCAGCATCGCGCAGGCGTCCCGGACCGCAATCGAGTAGTGCGACCAGGCCGCCGGGTTGAGCACCACCGCCGCGCCCTCGTCGGCCGCCGCGTGCAGCCAGCCGACCAGTTCGTGCTCGGCGTCGGTCTGCCGCACCGACACGTCCAGCCCCAGCTCCCGGCCGGTGGAGACGCAGAGTGCCACCAGGTCGGCGTAGCTGGTCGCCCCGTACACGTCGACCTGGCGGGTGCCCAGCCGGCCCAGGTTCGGCCCATTCAGCACGTACACCCTCATGAGGTGATGACCTCCCGGTAGGCGGCGTGCAGCAGCTCGTCGTCCGGGCCCTCCAGGATCGCCGGACGGGCCAGGCCGTCGAGCACCACGAACCGCAGCCGGGAACCGCGGGTCTTCTTGTCCACCCGCATCGCGGCCAGCAGCTGCGGCCACGCGTCGGCCCGGTATCCCGTCGGAAGCCCGAGCGCCGCCAGCACCGTGCGGTGCCGCTGCGCGGTCGGGGCGTCCAGCCGGCCGGCAAGCCGAGCCAGCTCGGCGGCGTAGACCAGGCCGACGGCGACGGCGTGCCCGTGCCGCCAGCGATACCCCTCCGCCTTCTCGATCGCGTGGGCCAGGGTGTGACCGTAGTTGAGCACCTCACGCACCCCGGACTCGCGCAGGTCGCCGGAGACCACGTCGGCCTTCACCCGGATCGCCCGCTCGATCAGCTCCCGGAGCACCGGCGACGTCGCGTCGGTGGCCGCCGCCCGGTCCCGCTCGACCAGATCGAGGATCACCGGGTCGGCGATGAAGCCGCACTTGACCACCTCGGCCAGCCCCGCCGCCAGGTCGGCCGGCGGCAGGCTGTCGAGCACCGCGAGGTCGCAGAGCACCCCTGCCGGCGGGTGGAAGCCACCGACCAGGTTCTTGCCGGCGGCGGTGTTGACCCCGGTCTTGCCGCCGACCGCCGCGTCGACCATGCCGAGCAGCGAGGTCGCCACCGGCACCCAGCGCACCCCGCGCAGCCAGCAGGCCGCGACGAAGCCGGCCAGGTCGGTGACCGCGCCGCCGCCCACCCCGATCACCGCGTCGGTACGGGTGAAGCCCGCCTCGCCGAGCCGGTCCCAGCACGCGGCGGCCACCTCGATGGCCTTACCCGCCTCGGCGTCCGGCACCTCGACGGCCAGCGGGGCGATGCCGGCGGCGGCCAGGCGGGCGCCGATCGCATCGGCGAGCCCCTTCAACGGCGGTGCGTGCAGCACCGCCACCCGGGTCGCGCCGGGCAACAACGTCGGGAGCGCGTCGAGCAGGTCGCGTCCCACCAGCACGTCGTACGGCCGCTCGCCGCCGACCGGAATTCGGGTCAACTCGTCCATCGCCCGGGAGCCTAGTCCAGCCGGCGGGGGCCCGGCGGCGGCTGTCCACTCCGTGGCGGGCGGATCGTCACCAGGGCGTGACCAGCACGGCCCAGGGGCGTTTAGCCAGGGGAAGCGGGGGCAGCGTTCGGCACGCACACCAGCCTACGAGGCGGAGGTACCCGCGATGACCACACCGACCGACGGCACCGGCACCCGGGTGCCCGACACCCGCGACACCCGGGTGCCGGACACGACCGACGGCACCGACATCCGGCTGCCCGCCACGATCCTCGGCATCGGCCTCGGCGGCTTCGCCGACGGCATCGTGCTGCACCAGGTGCTCCAGTGGCACCATCTGCTCAGCAGCACCGACACCGACAACATCGGGGTGAAGGCGTACCCGGTGGACACCGTGCCCGGCCTGGAGATGAACACCCTGTGGGACGGGATCTTCCACGTGGTGACCTGGGTGGCGGTGCTGGCCGGGCTGGCCCTGCTCTACTCCCGGGTGACCCGGTCCCGGGGCCGGCTGTGGCGCTCACCCGCGCTCTGGGGCTGGGCGCTGATCGGCTGGGGGCTGTTCAACCTCGTCGAGGGGATCATCGACCACCACCTGCTCGGCGTCCACCACGTGCGCGGGGGCCCCCACCAGACCTGGTGGGACCTCGGGTTCCTGGCGTTCGGGGTGGTGCTCGTCGTCGTCGGCTGGCTGGTGCAACGCCGCAGCACGGCCGTGGACGTCTGCGCCGAGCGGCGGTGAATCCGGCCCACGCCGGCCACCACGGGTTCGCCCCCGGCCCGGCACTGCTCGTACCGCTGGTGTTGTTCTGGATCTACCTGGCCGCCGCGCTGCGGCAGCGGAGGCCGGGCGGCATCGGCTGGCCGCACCGGCGGACGGCCGCCTTCGGCGTCGGCGCGGGCCTGCTCGCGGTCGGCCTCGGCCTGCCGGTCGGCGGCTTCGCCGCGCATGCCTGGCAGCACCTGCTGGTCGGCATGCTCGCGCCGCTCGGGCTGGTGCTCGGTGCGCCGGTCACCCTGCTGCTGCGCACCGTCGACCGGCGGCGCGGCCGGGCGCTGGTCCGGCTGTTGCGCCGGCCGGCCCTGGCCGCGCTCTCCCACCCGGCCACCGGCCTGGCGTTGACCGTCGGCGGTCTCTACCTGCTCTACCTGACGCCGCTGTACCGGGCGACGCTGACCTCCCCGGCGCTGCACCACCTGGTGCACCTGCATTTCCTGCTCTCCGGGCTGCTCTTCACCTGGTCGGTCGCCGGACCCGACCCGGGCCCGCGCCGCGCCCGGGTGCCGGTCCGGCTGGTGGTCCTCGGTGCCGCCGTGGCCGGCCACGCCGCCCTGGCCCAACTCATGTACGCGGGCCTCGCGGTGGACGTCCCCGCCCCGCCGGACGACCTGCGCGCCGGAGCGACGGTCATGTACTACGGCGGAGACCTGGCCGAGATCGCCCTGGCCCTGACCCTCCTCACCACCTGGCGCCCGGAAAGGAAGGGCACCTTCTTAACGCATCCGGTAGAGGAAGGGCCCCTTGTTAACACCCCGGGCGGGGGCGCGCCGGTGGTGGGCGGAAGCGTGCCGGTGGTGGGCGGAAGCGCGCCGGTGGTGGGCGGAAGCGCGCCGGTGGTGGGCGGAAGCGCGCCGGTGGTGGGCGGAAGCGCGCCGGTGGTGGGCGGAGGCGCGCCGGTGGTGGGCGGAGGCGTCAGGGCTTGAGTAGGGCCGCGATCTCGGCGGCGATCTCCTCCGGCGTGCGCCCGTCGGTGACCACCGTCGCGGTCGCCACCTCGGCGTAGAGCGGGCGGCGCTGGTCCATCAGGTGCTTCAGCGTCGCCCGCGGGTTGATCGCCAGCAGCGGCCGGCCGGCACCCAGCCCGACCCGCTTCACCGCGGCGGGCAGCTCGACGCTCAGGTGCACCACGGTGTGCCCGATCAGGGCCGCCCGGTTCTCCTCGGCCAGCACCACGCCGCCGCCGAGGGCGAGCACTCCGGCGCAGGAGGCCAGCCCCGCGGCGGTGGCGGCCCGTTCGAGGGCACGGAAGTGGCCCTCCCCCTCGTCGATGAAGATCTCCGGGATCGGCTTGCCGGCCAGCCGCTCGATGTCGAAGTCGGTGTCCCGGAACTCCACCCCGAGCAGGGCGGCGAGGCACTTCCCGACGGTGGTCTTGCCGGAACCCGGCGACCCGACGAGGACGACCGCCGGTCGCGTCTGGTTCACCGGACCATCTCCCTGATCGCCACCGTCGGTCGCGGGCATGCTCACCGGATCACCAGTGCGTCGAGGTAGCCAGCCAGATTTCGGCGGATCTCGGCGACCGAATCGCCACCGAACTTCTCCGTGGCGGCCTCGGCGAGCACCAGGGCCACCATTGCCTCGGCGACCACGGCGGCGGCCGGCACGGCGCAGACGTCGGAGCGCTGGTTGATCGCCGTCGCCGCCTCCCCCGTGGTCACGTCGACGGTGGCCAGGGCCCGGTTCAGCGAGGAGATCGGCTTCATCGCCGCCTTCACCCGCAGCGGCTCTCCGGTGGTGATGCCGCCCTCCAGGCCACCGGCCCGGTCGGTCACCCGGCGCACCCCGGTCGCGGTGGGAATGATCTCGTCGTGCGCCTCGGAGCCGCGGGAGCGGGCCTGCTGCCAGCCGTCGCCGATCTCCACGCCCTTGATCGCCTGAATGGACATCAGGGCGGTGGCGAGCCGGGCGTCAAGCTTGCGGTCCCACTGCACGTGGCTGCCCAGGCCCGGCGGCACGCCGTACGCCAGTACCTCGACCACGCCGCCGAGCGTGTCGGCGGCCTTCTTCGCGGCATCGACCTCGGCGACCATCCGGGCGCTGACCTCCGGGTCGAGGCAGCGCAGCGGGTCGGCGTCGATACGCTCGGCGTCAGACGGGGTCGGCCGCAGCCCCGGCTTCACCGCGACCGGGCCAAGCTCCACCACGTGCGAGACGATCTCGATGCCGAGGGCCTGCTTGATCAGGGCCTTCGCCACGGTGCCGACGGCCACCCGGGCGGCGGTCTCCCGCGCGCTGGCCCGCTCCAGGATCGGCCGGGCGTCGGTGTGGCCGTACTTCTGCATGCCGGCCAGGTCGGCGTGGCCCGGGCGGGGGCGGGTCAGCGGCGCGTTGCGCGCCTGCCGGGCCAGCTCGTCGGGGTCCACCGGATCGGCGGCCATCACCGTCTGCCACTTGGGCCACTCGGAGTTGCCGACCCGGATGGCCACCGGACTACCGAGGGTGACCCCGTGCCGGAGCCCGCCGATCACCTCGACCTCGTCCTGCTCGAACGCCATCCGGGCGCCCCGGCCGTAGCCCAGCCGGCGGCGGGCCAGCTCACCGGCGATCTCGCCGGTGGTCACCTCGATCCCGGCGGGCACGCCCTCCATCATCGCGACAAGGGCGGGACCGTGCGATTCACCTGCAGTCAGCCAACGCAACACGTCGGCAAGTCTGTCACGGCCGGGTCACGTCCCACCGCGCCGCCCGCCGTGTCCCGCCCTGCGGACGCGACACACGACGACTACGTCCCTTGGGACAGCGCGCGGTTGCGGGCCGGCGGACCGGACGCGACGTCGGCACGGCCGGGCTACCGGCTCGGGTGAATCTCGATCCCGACCACCGCGGAGAGCGCGGCGGCCATCGCAGGGACGGGGGCACGGACGCCGGTGAAGTGCTCGAACTGGCCGACCGCCTGGGCGACCAGCAGGTCCAGCCCGGAGACCACCCGACACCCGGCCGCCTCGGCCGAGGCGGCGAGGGGGGTCGGCCACGGGTCGTAGAGCGCGTCGAAGTAAACCGCTCCCGGCGTCCAACGGGCGTCGGCCGCGAGCGAGTCGGCGACGCCCTTCGGCACGGTGGAGACCACCACGTCGACGTCGGTGTGGGCGGCCGCGTCGGCCCAGTCCGCACCGGTCAGCCGGAGGCGCAGCGCGTCGGCGGCCGGGCGCAACTCATCGAGCGCCGACGCCCGCCGGGCCACCACGGTCACCGCCGCCGAGCCGAGCCGGGCGGCGGCAGCCAGGGCGGCCCGCGCGGTGCCGCCCGCCCCGAGCACGGTCACCCGGGCCCCGGGCCGCACGCCCGCCGCACCGAGCAGCTCGATCATTCCGGCGGCGTCGGTGTTATCCGCGTACCAGGAGCCGTCGGGCCGGTGGACGAGGGTGTTCGCCGCGCCCATCGCGGCGGCGACCGGCGACACCTCGGCCGCGAGGGCGAGGGTCGCCTCCTTGCACGGCATGGTCACCGACAGCCCGGCCCACTCGGGGCCGAGCCCACCGACCACGGCCGGCAGCTCGGCCTCCGCGCACTCGATCGTCGTGTACGACCACCCGGTGAGGCCGGCGGCTGCGTAGCCGGCGTTGTGGATCACCGGGGAGAGGGAGTGCCCGATCGGCTTGCCGACCACCGCCGCCCGATTCTCTCGCTTCATCCCCTGACCTATCCAACCTACGTCCAAAGCCGAACCGTAGCAGGCCTCGGCAGAAAGCGAAGATCAACGATTTTCTCGTCCGAGGGTCTTGTGACTAAGTGGATGTTGATGGTTACATCTTCACCACCCCCCAACCCAACTAAGAGTTACCATGATTATGCGGAAAGTAGCGACGGCCGCTGTTATCGGCGCGCTCGCAACACTCACCATGGCCGTCCCGCCAGCCGTCGCCAGCATTCTCGACGCAGGCGCAACGCCGAAGTCAGGCACTAGTGCCGTGAAGATCCGCACCGGCCCCGGGGCGGGATACACGGCGGTCGCGCAGATGGGTTCCGGCCAGTGGGTCGGATGCTGGTATCCGGTAACCACCGACTGCAACAACACCAGCACCGGTGTGACGACCGGAGACTCCTACACCTGCAACGGCACGACCAGCAACAAGTGGCTCAAGGTCGGTCACAACCTGACCCTGCGGTACGTAGCCTTGGGCTGCGTCAACGTCTCCCAAATTCCGCCAGGAGCGACGGTCATCGGCTGATTGGCATAAACGATGGTGGGGTGAAGTCGCTTGCCTTCACCCCACCATCGTTATGCCACGCAAATCAGATGATCCCGGCCTTCCTGGCCTTGGCCTTGTTGCGTTCGTGATCCTCGGGAGTCACGGCGAACGCGGAGTGACCTTCCTCGTCGATGGCGACGAAGAACAGCCACTTGCCGAGCGGCGGGTCCACCGCACCCTCCAGCGCCTGCTTGCCCGGGTTGTCGATCGGGGTGGGCGGCAGGCCCCGCAGCTTGCGGCTGTACGGGGTCTTCGTGTCGAGGAGTTCCGCCTCGGTCATATCCTTCGACCGCTTGCCCTCCTGGCCGATCGACTCGAGGTAGTAGTTGACCGTGACGTCCATCTCGAGGCAGTTGCACGGGAACTCGCCGTACACCCGGTTGTAGGCGACCCGGGCGACCTTGCCGAGGTCGTCCTTGTTGCCCGCCTCGGCCTGGGCCAGCGACGCGACGATCAGCGCCTCGTACGGGCTGATGCCGCCGCGCTCCTCCTGAACCCGGTCGGCGAACTTCATCTCGACGGTGACGGCGAGGAAGTTCTCCACCATCAGGCTGAGGATGCTCTCGGCGGTGGCCTTCGGCGGGATCTCGTAGGTGTCCGGGAAGAGGAATCCCTCGATCGACTTCTGGACCGGCTTGCCGTCGGTGCGCTTGAACCACCAGTCCGGCACGCCGAGCGCCTTCGGGTCCTTCGCGGCGGCCTCGAACTCCTTGACCGGGATCTTGGTCTTCTCCGACAGCAGCTTGTAGACGCGCTTGGCGGTCGTACCCTCGGGGATGGTGAGCCCGTTGTTGACCTTGTTCTTGAGGTCCAGCAGCATGACGAGGGCCTGCTCGGCGCTCATCTGCTTGCGCACCTTGTAGGTGCCGGGCTGGATGTTCTTGCTGCGGGCGTTCTCCTCGGCGGCCTCGATGAAGGCCTTGGAGCTCTTGACCACCCCGGCGGTGTAGAGCGCGTCGGCCATGTCGGCGATCAGCCCCGGCTTGATCTCGACCGTCACCTCGCCGGTGCCGGCCCCGTCGTAGTCGGGGGTGACGAAGTAGCTCTGCACCCGGTCGAAACCGTAGAAGGCCCCGCCGCCGATCACGCCGAGCAGGACGAAGGCCATCAGCAGGGCGAGGGCGGTCTTGCCCCGGCCGCCCGAGGACTCGCCGTTGCGCTTGCGCACGTAGCTGCGCCGGTGCTTGCCCTTGTCACCACTCCGCTCCGACTCGTCGAAACCGAGGTCCAGATCGTCGATCATCGCGTCCGCCTCCGCTGCGCGTCCAGCCAGCTCTGCAGGATCTCGACTGCGGCAGCCTGGTCGACCACCGCGCGTTGGCGCTTTCCCCGGACGCCACGCTCAGCCAGCCTACGAGAAGCCACCACGGTCGACATCCTCTCGTCGGTGAGCGTTACCGGAACGGGGGCTATCACCTCAGCCAACCGGTCAGCGTACGCCTTCACGTTTTGCGCCGCCGGGCCGTGTTGGCCGGCCAGGTTGATCGGAAGACCGACGACGACCTCCACGCAGTCGTGCTCGGCGATCAGCGCGGCCACCTCGGCCATGTCACTGGGCACCGCGTCGGAGGCTGTGGTCAGGTCCCGGGCGAGGGTAACCAACGGGGTGGCCAGCACCCCGTGCGGGTCGGACCGGGCGACCCCGACCCGGACCTGCCCGACGTCCACCGCGAGTCGAACTCCGCGCAACGTTTCGGTCATTCGTCCTTCACCTTGCCGTGGAACGGGTCAGGGCGAAACGCAAAGGGTCGCCCTGACCCGAGGTGGGATGCGATCACGCCGCGGCGATCGCCATCTCGACGGTGGCCAGCACCTTCGGCGCCACGGCCGCGGGCAGGCCGCCACCCTGGGCGAGGTCGTCGCTGCCGCCGCCGCGACCGGAGAAGGCAGCCTTGACCAGGTCCTTCGCCGCCAGGCCCCGGCCCCGGGCCGCCGCGTTCACGGCCACCACCAGGGATGCCTTGCCGCCTGAGCGGGCCGCCACGGCCACCACGGCCGGGCGGGCCGGGTCGATCCGGCCACGGATCTCCTGGGCCAGGGTCCGCACGTCGTTGCCGGCCGCCCCCTCGGGCGCCTCGGTGCCGACGTACGCCACCCCGTGCACGTCCTTCGCCTGGGCTGCGAGGGCCGCCGCGCCGCCGAGCACGAGCTGGGCGCGGAGCTTCTCCAGCTCCTTCTCGGCGTCACGCAGTTGGGTGACGGTCTGCTCCACCCGGTCGGCGACCTGATCGCCGGGGACCCGGAACAGCTCGGCGAGCCGGGAGACCAGCAGGTGCTCGCGGGCCAGGAAACCGAAGGCGTCCATGCCCACCAGGGCCTCGATCCGGCGCACACCGGAGCCGACCGACGCCTCGGAGAGGATCTTGACGAGGCCGAGCTGGGCCGAACGGGCCACGTGGGTGCCGCCGCACAGCTCGCGGGCGTAGTCGCCGACCTCGACGACCCGGACCCGCTCGCCGTACTTCTCGCCGAAGAGCGCCATCGCGCCGATCCGGCGGGCCTCCTCCTGGGTGGTGATGAAGGCATGCACCTCCAGGTCGGCCAGGAGCACCTCGTTGACCTGCTGCTCCACGTCGTGCAGCACACTCGGCGACACCCCCGTCGGGGTATTGAAGTCGAAGCGCAGCCGACCCGGGGCGTTCAGCGAACCGGCCTGGGTGGCCGACTCGCCGAGGAAGTTACGCATCGTCTGGTGCACCAGGTGGGTGGCGGTGTGCGAGCGGGAGATCGCTCGCCGCCGGGTCACGTCGATCTCGGCGTACCCGGTCTCGCCGGTGCGCACCTCGCCCCGGAGCACCCGGGCCCGGTGCACGATCAGGCCCGGCACCGGCTGCTGCACGTCGAAGACCTCGACCTGGCCGCCGCCGACGGTGATCAGACCCTGGTCGGGCTGCTGGCCGCCGCCCTCGGCGTAGAAGGGGGTGGTGTCGAGCACCAGCTCGACGGTGTCCCCCTCGACGGCTGCGCCGACCGCACCGCCGCCGGCCAGCACCGCGCGGACCAGCGACTCCCGGTTCAGCTCGGTGTACCCGGTGAACTCCACCGGCCCGCCAGCGTCCAGCACCGACCGGTACGCCGACAGGTCGGTGTGCCCGGTCTTGCGGGTCCGCGCGTCGGCCTTCGCCCGGTTGCGTTGGTCGGCCATCAGCCGGCGGAAGCCCTCGGCGTCGACCTTCAGGCCCTGCTCGGCCGCGATCTCCAGGGTCAGGTCGATCGGGAAGCCATAGGTGTCATGCAGCTGGAAGGCCTTGTCGCCGGCCAGTGCCGGCTTCCCCGCCGACTTCGTCTCGGCGATCGCCGTGTCCAGGATCGTCGTCCCGGCGCGCAGCGTCGTCAGGAAGACGTCCTCCTCGGCGTACGCGTACTGCGAGATCCGGTCGAACTCGGCCGAAAGCTCCGGGTACGACGGGGCCATGCAGTCCCGTGCCACCGGCAGCAGCTCGGGCAGCGCCCGGTCGCCGTACCCGAGCAGCCGGACCGAGCGGATCGCCCGGCGCATGATCCGGCGCAGCACGTAGCCACGCCCCTCGTTGCTCGGGGTGACCCCGTCACCGATCAGCATCAGCGCGGTGCGCACGTGGTCGGCGATCACCCGCAGCCGTACGTCGTCGGGGTGCGACTCGCTGGCCACCTGGCCGGAGTGCACGCCGTACCGCTTGCCGGTCAGCTCGGCGGCGCGGGCCAGGATCGGCCGCACCTCGTCGATCTCGTAGAGGTTGTCGACGCCCTGGAGGATGGAGGCCATCCGCTCCAGGCCCATGCCGGTGTCGATGCTCTTCGCCGGCAGCTCGCCGACGATCCGGAACTCTTCCTTGCTGGTCACGTCGGCGATCTCGTACTGCATGAAGACGAGGTTCCAGAACTCCATGTACCGGTCCTCGTCGACCTCCGGCCCGCCCTCGCGGCCGTAGGACGGGCCCCGGTCGTAGAAGAGCTCCGAGCAGGGCCCGGCCGGGCCGGGGATGCCCATCGACCAGTAGTTGTCCTTCCGGCCCCGGCGGACGATCCGCTCCGTCGGCACGCCGACCGAGCGCCAGAGCTGGTACGCCTCCTCGTCGTCGTGGTAGACGGTCGGCCAGAGCCGCTCCGGGTCCAGCCCGAAGCCACCGTCGGCGACCGCCTTGGTGACCAACTCCCAGGCGAGCGGGATCGCGCCTTCCTTGAAGTAGTCACCGAAGGAGAAGTTGCCGTTCATCTGGAAGAACGTGCCGTGCCGGCTGGTCTTGCCGACCTCGTCGATGTCCGGGGTACGGATGCACTTCTGCACACTGACCGCCCGCCGGTATGGCGGGGTCTGCTGCCCCAGGAAGTAGGGGACGAACTGCACCATGCCGGCGTTGACGAACAGCAGGTTCGGGTCGCTGATGGCGGGCAGCGGAGCGGACGGCACCACGGCATGGCCGTTCGCCTCGAAGTGCGCGAGGTACCGCCGCTTGATCTCCGCCGTCTTCATCGCTGGTGCTCCTCCGGAAAGATCTCTCGGTCGCCGATGCGCGGGTCCTCGCGCAGCTCGGCGAACTGGTCGTCGAACGCCTCGCCTCGGGCGAAGGCCTCGTGGATTTCCTGCTCCCGCTCGGCCATCCCGATCCGGACGTCCTCCACGAAGCTACGCAGCGACTCCACCAGACCGCCAGCGGATTGCGACAGGCCGCCGGCGATGCCGGCCGGCGTGTACGCCTGCGCGGTGCGGGTCGCCTTACGGACCACCACCACGCCGACGGCCAGCCCGATGCCCAACCAGAACAGGCGCCTCATGATCTCATTCCCTCCGTCGCCGGCCGGCTCAGCCGTTGCCGCGCTTGGCGGCCCGGCGTTGCTGCTTGATGGTGTCGCGCACCTCACGCTCGGTCTCGGCGCCGCGTCGGGCGGAGGCGGCCCGGCGCACGCCGTAGCCGAACGCGGCCACCTTCACCAGCGGGTTCGCCGCGGCGGCGGAGACCACGGTGGCCAGGTTCGCCACGTTCGCGGTGACGTTCTGGGCGTGGCTGGTCATCGTGTCGACCTTGGCCAGCTGCAGGTTCACCCCGTCCAGGGACGTCTGCACCTGCTCCAGCGCGGTGTTGACGTTCTTCACCGTGGTGTTGACGTCACCGAGCAGGGGCGCGGTGCGGTCGTTGAGGTCGTTGATCATCCGGGTGGCGGCGTCCACGGTGTGCCGAAGCCGCAGGATGGGCAGCGTCAGGATCAACACGAGCATCGCGAACGCGATAGCCGCGATCAGGGCCGCGACCTCTCCAAAACTCACGCCTGTCCTCCTAGTGCAGAGTTCCGGGACCCGACGTCCCGGAACGTGCGACCGTCATACCCGCACCGTCGCTCGGTGACCACGAGGGGCCAGGAAGCAGGCGGGCCTGCCAGCCCCAGACCCTACCGTCAGTTATGGAACCCGGCTCACGACGGTGAGGGGGTCGGCTCGCCGAGCGGGTCCTCACTCAACGTCGGGAAGGGATCCTCGCCGGTGAGTGAGGGGTCGGTGCTCGGTTGGGGCCGGGTCCGCTCGTCGTCGATCGCGTTGCGGACCTTCACCGAAACCAACGAGCCGGCGCACTCCTGCGCTGCGGGCGAGGCCAACGGCGTCGGCGCGGGCTCGCCATCCACCGGCGGCGGGACGCAGGTCCGCTCGCGAACCCACAGGTCGAGGGTGAGCTCGTCGCGGCGCCAGCAGGTGTAGTCGCCCTTGGTCTGCTGCTGCGGGCAGCGGCTCACCTTCCATGGCTGCCAGCTGTCCTCGGCCAGGGCCCGCTCGTATGCCTGCGTGGTCTCCTTGACCGCCCGCTCGGAGGAGACGGTGCGCTCCCGCAGCCGGCACTCCTGCAGGCACCAGCGGCTGCCGCTGACGTTGTCGACGATCTCCGTGGCCGCCCAGCCGGGCACGTTCAGCTCGTCCAGGGTGTCGAAGACCGGGTCGTGGCTCAGCGCCCGGAGGCCGAAGTAGAGCGGGATCGCGCCGAGCAGCACCAGGCTGACCAGCGCCAGCACGCCCATCCGGAGCCGGCGACGCTCCCGCATCTGCCGACGCAGCTCGGAGCGGGCGCCGCGCAGGGCACCGGTGCCGGCGGGCGCGTCCTCGTCGGGTTCGCCCGGCTCGGCGGGCCGCCGGAGCGCGATCTCGCCGGAGGTCTCGGCGCCGGGGCTGCCGATCGTGGCCACCCCGGCGCGACCGGCGGGGGTCTCGGCGGCGGGCACCACGACGGCGGCCCGGGCCACCGCGGACGGCTGCTCGGGTCGGATCGGCGGCACGACGGCACGCCCCCCGGCGGCCTCGGGGCGACCAGGCTCGGGACGACCAGGCTCGGGACGACCAGGCTCGACACGACCAGGCTCGACACGACCAGGCTCGGGACGACCAGGCTCGGGACGACCAGGCTCGGGCGGCCGGGCCGCACGGTCGTCCGGGCCGCCGTCGGGGTGGCCCACGGGGGCCGCGGCCCGCGCCACGGCGGGATGAGCGGGGCCGCCGGCCGTGGCGGCCCGGCCGGCGGGGACGCCGGGACGGGTTCCGGGTTCAGGCGGGCGGCCCGAACCGGGCTCGACGCCGGGCTGCGGAACGGCCGGGCCGAATCGGGCGCCCGGGGCCGGCCGGGAACCGGTGGCCGCGCCCTGGACGGGGACGGTCCCCGGGGCGGATGCCGCCCTGGGGGGGTGAGCCTCACCCGGTCGCGGAGCTCCCCCGGTCGGAATAGCTGGAGACCGGCGCTCCCCGGAACCGGACGCGCGGCCCGTGTTCGGACCGTCGACGGGCGCACCCGGGCGGGCGGCACCCCGGGCCGCTCCCGGCTGCCGGAACTCACCGGTGCCGGGGTCCCTGGGCCCGCGGACCTCACCGGTACCGCGCTCACGCGACGGCCCGACCTCGCCGGCGCCCGGTTCGTGCGGCGGCCGGCCCTCGCCCGGGCGGGCATCCGCCGGCGGGTGGGACGGTACTCCGGCGCGGGCGGCGGGCGGCGGGCCGGAGTCCCCGTGCCCGTCGCCGGGTCGGTCACGGCCGACCGACGCCCGAGCGGCGTCACCGACGGGCCGGCGGGGGCCGGTCGACGCGGTCGACGACGGCGGCACGACGGACGACGGCGGAGGCGGCGGCCCGGGGGCCCGGTTGACCATCGGCATGGCCGGGTCGGTGTGGGTGCCGCGACCGGCCTGGCGCAGCCACTGCGCCGGACGCTGCGGACGGTCGCCCTGGCCCGGCGTCGGCCCGCCCCGCTCGCCGGGGGCGTCGCCCACCGGCTCGGCGGGTGCGGCCCGCCGGTGCGCGGTCTCCTCACCCGGGTCCGGGTCGGGTCGACCCCGCCGGCCGGCTCCGGCCTGCGCAACGGTCGGCTGGGGACCGGACGGCACTCCGGGCACCGGGGGGGCGTTGCCGCTGAGCGGAACCACCGTCGGCTGTTCCTCGGCGGCGCGCCGACGACCCGCCGGGAGAGCGGGGGGCGGGACCGGCCCTGCCGCGCCTCGACCGGTCGGCACGCCCGGCCCGGCCGCGACGGAACCGCGGGGATGCTCCCCCTGCTCGACCCGGGGGCCGTCGACAGCAGACGGCTGAGGTGTGCCGGCGGGAGGCTGCTCCGGGACGGCACGACGCCCGACAGGGGCAACCGGGGCTGCGGCGCGGCCGGCCGTAGGCGGCGCGGCCGGACCGACCGGCCATCCGCCGGTCGGGGGCTGTCCGCCGCGTACGGGAGGAGTGGCCGGGGCTCCGAACGAGCCCGGCGGCCGGGATGCCTGCCCCGGGACGCCGGGGACCGGAACGGCACCCGGCGGACCGCTCACCGGCCCGGTCTGCCCCGCCGAACGGGGCTGCGCGCCGTCGGCCGGCAGTCGCCGGGGCGCGTTGTCCGCCGGATACGGCGGACGGGCCGGCTGCCCTCCGGGGTGCGGCGGACGGGCCACGCCCACCGGCGGCGGGGGCGGTTGGACCGGATTCTGCCCCGGACGGGCGGGCGGGCCCGTCGGCGACGGTGGGGACGGCTGGCCTTGGGGCTGGCCCTGGGGCTGGCCCTGCGCCGCGCGCCCGGGCGGGACCGCCGGTGACGGGGGCGAGCCTTGCGGCGGGCGGGGCGGCTCGGCCGGGTCGGGACGGCGGCCCTGCTCGGGCGAGCCGGGCCACGGGCCGGCGGCCGGGCGGGGCCGGGCGGGGCCGGGCTCGGCGGGACGGGCCGGCGGCACGGCCTGCGGGTCGGCCGGGACGCGCCGGGACTCCGGGTCGGGGCGACCCGGCGGCGGGGCCTGTCCGGGCGTACCGGCGGCGGGGCCCAACTCGGTGCGCTGCTGCTTGGCGGAGCGCAGGTCGTCGATCCAGCCGAACTCCTCGCCGCTGACCGGCTCCTCGGGCTCGCTGTCGGGTCGGCCCCGGCCCCACCGGCGCCCCTTGGCGCGCTGGTCACGCCGGTCGTCGGGGTCGTCCTCCGGTCGCTCCGAACCACGGGATCTCACTGCTGGCCCTCCCCGACGGCGTCTGCGCCGTCCTCGTCCGCCACGGTGGCGTGCCCGTTGCCCGACGGGTGGCGGCCGTTCCGTGCGGTAGTCGAGTCGTCCGGACGCGCCGGGGCGGGCAGCCCTCGGACGATCCGGCGTAGCAGCGGCAGCCGGGTGGCCACCGACCGCTCGGCACCGTGCCCGCTGGGACGGTAGTAGTCGGCTCCGACAAGATCGTCCGGAGCGTACTGCTGGGTGACCACCCCACGGGCGTCGTCGTGCGGATAGCGGTAGCCCGTGCCGTGGCCGAGCCCCCGGGCCCCGGAGTAGTGGGCGTCTCGCAGGTTGCGGGGCACCGGCCCGCCCCGGCCGGCGCGGACGTCGGCCATCGCGGCGCCGATCGCGGTGGTCGCCGAGTTGGACTTCGGCGCGGTCGCCAGGTGGATCACCGCCTGGGCGAGGTTGAGCTGCACCTCGGGCAGGCCGACGAACTCCACCGCGTGGGCGGCGGCGGTGGCAACGCCCAACGCGCCCGGGTCGGCCATCCCGACGTCCTCGCTGGCGAAGATGACCAGGCGGCGGGCGATGAACCGGGCGTCCTCGCCGGCCACCAACATCCGGGCCAGCCAGTGCAGCGCCGCGTCCACGTCGGAGCCGCGCATGCTCTTGATGAGGGCGCTGGTGACGTCGTAGTGGGCGTCGCCGTCGCGGTCGTACCGCACCGCCGCGACGTCCACCGCCTGCTCGGCGGTGGCCAGGTCGATCCGCTCGACGCCCAGCGCCGCGGCCGAGGCGGCAGCCGCCTCCAGCGCGGTCAGCGCCTTGCGCACGTCGCCACCGGCGAGGCGGACGAGATGGTCCTCGGCGTCGGACTCCAGGGCGAGCGCGCCACCGAGGCCCCGGGAGTCGGCGACCGCGCGGCGCAGTAGGCCGCGCACGGCCGTGTCGTCCAGCGGTTGGAGGGTGAGCAGCACGCACCGGGACAGCAGCGGCGAGATGACCGAGAAGTACGGGTTCTCCGTGGTGGCCGCCAGCAGCGTGACCGTCCGGTCCTCGACGGCGGCGAGCAGCGAGTCCTGCTGGGTCTTGCTGAACCGGTGCACCTCGTCGATGAAGAGCACCGTCTGCGGGCCGCCAGAACGGCGCTGCCGGCGGGCGGCCTCGATCACCGCGCGGACGTCCTTGACCCCGGCGGAGAGCGCCGACATCGCCACGAAACGGCGGTCGGTGGCGTGCGCCACCAGGTGGGCGATGGTGGTCTTGCCGCACCCGGGCGGGCCCCAGAGGATCACCGACATCGGAGTGGCACCGCCGACGAGCTGGCGCAGCGGGGCGCCCGGGGCGAGCAGGTGCTCCTGCCCGACCAGCTCGTCGATGCTGGCCGGACGCATCCGGACAGGAAGGGGCGAGTCGGCCGACGCCGGAGTGAAACCGTCGACGCCGACGGAACCCGTGGGGGCGCTGGGTGCCCCGACGGACGCACCGAGGGAGAAGAGGGCGTCGGACTCCATCAGGAAGACAGTACCGGGCCGGGTCCGCGACGCCGGAACTGCGCCGCGGACCCGGCCCGCAATGATCGTTTGCGGTCAGCCGCGGCCGGGACGACGGCCTCGGTACCAGCGGCCGCCGCCACCACCGCCACCGCCGCGGGGGGCGCTGCCGACCCCGGCCAGGTAGAGGGAGAGCAGCAGCAGACCGAGCATCAGCAGGGTGTGCACATTGAACAGGTCCGGCGCACCGAAGTTGGTGTCGAGCAGGTCGATCAGCAGGGCGAAGCCAAAGACGATTGCCGCAAGAATGGCGAGCATGTGGTCCTCCGGTGGGGGTTACCAGTAGGTCGACGCCTGATGTACCCAATCGGTCCTCGCGTCAATCTCCGGGGTGGATCCGCCCGCCGTTCACCGTCATCCGCCCCGGCAAGCGGCCGGGGATGGAAGCGACCCGTCCACCGCGTCAGCCGTCGAGTCGTTCACGGGCACCGGCCGGCGGACCTTCTCCGGTGTGGGGGCGGGGGCCGGGGCGGCGTGCCGACCGGCTCGCCAGGCCGGCAGGTAGAGCGGCGCGGCGAGGGCCAGCACCACCGCGCCGGCCAGCATCGCCGTACTGACACTGCTGCGGCCGGCGAGCGCGGTCAGTGCCAGCGCGCCGAGCGCGCCGGCCGGCTGGG
Source organism: Micromonospora sp. RTGN7 (assembly GCF_033804645.1). Taxonomy (NCBI): domain Bacteria; kingdom Bacillati; phylum Actinomycetota; class Actinomycetes; order Micromonosporales; family Micromonosporaceae; genus Micromonospora; species Micromonospora sp. RTGN7. Next base: position 92,062 of record NZ_JAPZLF010000012.1, read on the forward strand.
CCATCATCGAGTTCAGCGAGAGCACGCTGGTCCGGTACGGGCCGTCGACCTGGCGGTGCAGCAGCCCCGTGTGCAGTGGGTTCGACGCGCCGTGCACGGCGTAGCAGGCCAGGTAGGCGATCAGCACCCCGACCGGGCCGGCGAGCAGGCCCATCCCGACGACGGTCGCGCCCTGGCCGACGCGCAGCAGGGCGGCGCCGGCCGCAGCACCCGGCCAGCGCAGCAGCAGCGGGGTCAGCGCGGCCCCGGCCGCCGAGGCCAGCCAGGCCGCGGAGTTGGCGGGGCCGAGCAGCGCGGCGGCCCGCTCGGGGTCACCGACCACCTCGGCGAGCCGGACCGGCAGCAACGACTCGAAGGTCACCATGCCGAAGCCCCAGAACAGCTCTACCGCGACCAGGGCGAGCAACACCCGGGAGCGGCGCAGCAGCCCGATCGCCTGCCCGACCATCCGGGGCGCCGCGGCGACCGAGGCCCGCAGCGCCCCAGATCCCCGACCGGGCCGGACCTCAACCAGCAGCGCCAGCAGGGCGGCCAGCGCCACCGCCTGCGCTGCGAAGGCCGCCAGCACCGGCCCGGTCAGCGTGCTCACCGGGCCGACGGGGCCGAGCGCGATCAGTCCACCGCTGAGCAGCGCGCCGCCGGCGATGGCAAGGCCGGTGACCGTGCCGGCGTGCCCGAGGCCGCGCTCGTACTCCGCGTCGGGGTCGGCGGCGAGGGTGGCGTCGACGTACCAGGACTCCAGCGGGCCGCTGTCCAGCGCCCGGTAGGCCCCCTGCACCGCGAAGACCAGGAAGAACAGTGCGACGGAGTCGGCCACCACGAACAGCGCCAGGGAAACCAGGTTGAGCGCCCCGGCGGCGACCAGCACCGGCTTGCGGCCGAGCGCGTCGGCGAACCCGCCGGTGGGCAGTTCCAGCGCCAGCACCACCAGCCCCTGCGCGGTGACCGCCAGGCCGATCTCCGACAGCGACAGACCGCGCTCCTGCATCAGCAGGATCATGACCGGGATCAGCAGGCCGGTGGGCAGCCAGCGCAAGCCGCCGAGGGCGAGGAAGCGGAACCGGACCTGGCGCACGGTGAGGATACTCACCGGGTCTCTCCGATCATCGGGTACCCGGCCAGGAAGACGTGCACCGGCTGGGCATCCGGCTCGTCGGGGACGGACTCCTCGCGGTAGCGCATGAGGACCTGCCACATCTCCGCTTCGAGCGCCTGGAGCCGGGCCGGTCCCAGGTGGAGCAGGGCGTCGCTCATGCCGGCGGCGTCCCGCCACGCGGGCGACCAGTCCGGGCGGGCGGCGAACCACCGCTCGGCCCGCTCGGCGAGCAGTCGCACCTGGTCACCCTGGATCCACTCGATCGCGGCCCGGGCGTCCGGGTCGTCGTCGAAGTCCGTCGGCTCCCAGTCGGTCACGTCGTGCGCGGCGCGCCACCAGCGCTGCCGGCCGATGGCCCGATCCGGGTCCTCCACGACCAGCCCTACCTCGGCAAGCTGGCGCAGGTGGTAGCTGGTGGCGCCGGTGTTGGTGTCGAGCTTCCCGGCGAGGGCCGTGGCGGTCGCCGGGCCGTCGACCCGCAGCGCGCCGAGCAGCCGCAGCCGCAGCGGATGCGCGAGCACCCGCACCTGTCGGTGGTCCAGCCGGACGGCACTGGGCGTTCCTGGCGAGGTTCCGCTGTCCATGCCTGCACAATATCCATGCACACTTTCTATGCACAATAGTTGTGCATAGAAAGTGTGCAACATCTGACAGTGGCCGTGGAGAGCTCAGAGAGCCAGGAGTTCGCTGACCCCGCGCAGGCGGATGCTCAGCAGGCCGGCGGCGCGGGAGCTGTCGAGGCGTACCTCGGTGGGGCGGATCAGGCCCGTCTCCGCTCGGGTGCCGGTCCGCAAGCCGGCCGGGTCGATGCCGAACCCGCGGGCCACCAGCAGCCCCAGCTCGGCCCGACTGACCGCCTCCGGGCCGGCCACGTTGAGCAGGCCGGCGTGGTCGCCCTCCACCAACTCCAGCACGGCGGCGGCCAGGTCGGTCACGTCGACCGGGCAGCGGACCTCGTCGGTGAACAGGCTCGCCCGGCCGGCGAGGGCGTCCAGGCAGAGCCGGATCTGCTTGCTCCGCTCGTCGCCGACGATCAACGAGGTACGCACCAGCACCGCCCCTGGGTCGATCGCCCGCACGGCGGTCTCCGCCGCCGCCTTCGCCGCCCCGTACGCGAAGACCGGGGTGGGAACCTCGTCGTCGGCGTACGGCTCGGGCCGGCCGGCGTGCAGTGCGTCGCTGGACAGGTGCACCAGCCGGGCCCCCGCCTCGGCGGCCGCGTACGCCACGTTCGCCGCGCCGTCGGCGGTGACCGTCCAGTCGTCGTACCGGTAGGGGGTGCTCACCACGGCGGCGGGCCGCACGGCCGCGACCAGCGCACGCACGGCGGCCCGGTCGGTCACGTCGACCCGATGCGCCTCGACCCCAGCCAGCTCGACGGGGTTGGCGTGGTACGTGCCGACCACCCGCCGCCCCGCCGCCACGGCCTGCCGGCACACCTCCGCGCCGAGGTACCCGCTGGCACCCACCACGAGCAGCGTCACACGTATCCCCCTCTACGGCAGCAGGGCGTCACCGAGGTGACGCCCCGCTGCATCCTGCGAAAGACCGGTCAGACCGGGTCGGCCACCGGGGCGGCCGGGCCGGCGGTGCCGGTGTGCGGCGCGGCGGCCGGCTTCGGCTTGGCGTCGATGCCCGCCTCGGCGCGCTGCTGCCCGGTGATCGGGGTGGGCGCACCGGTCAGCGGATCGAAGCCGCCCCGGGTCTTCGGGAACGCGATGACCTCGCGGATCGAGTCCGCGCCGGCCAGCAGCATGCAGACCCGGTCCCAGCCGAACGCGATGCCGCCGTGCGGCGGGGCGCCGTACTTGAACGCCTCCAGCAGGAAGCCGAACTTGTCCTGCGCCTCGGCCGGGGTGATGCCGAGCAGGTCGAAGACCCGCTTCTGCACGTCGCCCCGGTGGATACGGATGGAACCGCCGCCGATCTCGTTGCCGTTGCAGACGATGTCGTACGCGTACGCCAGGGCCCGGTCCGGGGCCTGCTCGAACCGGTCGACCCAATCGGAATTCGGAGAGGTGAACGGGTGGTGCACGGCCGTCCAGCCGCCCGCCCCGCCATTGTCGTCCGAGGTCCGTTCGAACATCGGCGCGTCGACCACCCAGCAGAACGCCCAGGCGCTCTCGTCGATCAGCTTGGCCCGCTTGGCGATCTCGACCCGGGCCGCGCCGAGCAGTTCCTGCGCCTGACGGGCCTCGGTGCCGGCGGCGAAGAAGACCGCGTCGCCCGGCTTCGCGCCGACCGCGTCGGCCAGCCCGGCCAGGTGCGCCTCGGAGAGGTTCTTCGCCACCGGGCCGCGTGCCTCGCCGGTCTCGGCGTCGAGCACCACGTACGCCAGGCCCTTCGCGCCGCGCGCCTTGGCCCAGTCCTGCCAGCCGTCGAGCTCCTTGCGGCTCTGGCTCGCCCCGCCCGGCATCACGACCGCGCCGACGTACCCGCCCGCGTCGATCGCGCCGGCGAAGACCCGGAACGTCGTGCCGCGCAGGTATTCGGTCAGCTCGGTCAGCTCGACGCCGTAGCGCAGGTCCGGCTTGTCCGAGCCGTACCGGGCCATCGCGTCGTGCCAGGTGATCCGCGGGATCGGCCGGGAGATCTCGTGGCCGGCCAGGTCGGACCAGAGCGCCGAGACGATCTCCTCGCCGAGGGCGATGACATCGTCCTCGGTGACGAAGGACATCTCGATGTCGAGCTGGGTGAACTCCGGCTGCCGGTCGGCGCGGAAGTCCTCGTCGCGGTAGCAGCGGGCGATCTGGTAGTACCGCTCCATGCCGCCGACCATCAGCAGCTGCTTGAACAGCTGCGGGGACTGGGGCAGCGCGTACCAGCTGCCGGGCTGCAGGCGCACCGGGACCAGGAAGTCGCGGGCGCCCTCCGGGGTGGACCGGGTCAGCGTGGGGGTCTCGATCTCCAGGAAGTCCCGGGAGTGCAGCACGCCGCGGGCGAGCTGGTTGGCCCGCGAACGCAGCCGCATCGCCTTCGCCGGGCCGCTGCGGCGCAGGTCGAGGTAGCGGTACCGGAGCCGGATGTCGTCGCCGGCCTCGACCTGGTCGTCGACGGGCAGCGGCAGCGGCGCGGCCTCGGAGAGCACCTCCAGCGCGACGGCGGTCACCTCGATCTCGCCGGTGGGCAGCTCCGGGTTCTCGTTGCCCTCGGGGCGGCGGGTCACCTCGCCGGTCACCTTCACGCAGAACTCGTTGCGCAGCGCGTGTGCGTCCTCCTCGCGGAAGACCACCTGGACGACGCCGGAGCCGTCGCGCAGGTCGACGAAGATGACACCGCCGTGGTCGCGCCGGCGGGCCACCCACCCGGCGAGCGTCACCGTGGTGCCGGCGTCCGCCGCGCGCAGGCTGCCGGCGTCATGGGTACGGATCACGGCTTGCGTCTCCCTCGTCTACGTTCGGTCTGCCCCCGCATTCTGTCAGGGTGCCCCGGCCACCGCCGCCACCGGGCGCGGTGACGAGGTGAGGAAGGGCGCCTTCTTACCGCATTCCGTTGTAGAGGGGCCCCCTGTTAGCACGTGCCACCGCCGACCGAGCCGGACCAGGCCCGCACGGCGTACGGTGTGGCGGATGCGTGTCGTACCCCGTTGGGCCCTGCTCTGCGCCGGCGCGGCGCCGGTCTTCCTCGTCGGCGGCTGGACGCTCGGCACGGCCCGGCAACCCGGCGGTTTCGACCAGGTGGCCGAGACGATCAGCGCGCTCGCCGCCGTCGGCGCGGCGGACCGCTGGATCATGACGCTCGGCCTGGTCGGTCTCGGGCTGTGCCACTGCGCGACCGCCGCCGCGCTGCGGCCCCTGGCCCCCGGCGGCCGGGCGCTGCTCGCGCTGGGCGGGGTCGGCATTCTCGCGGTCGCCGCGCTTCCGCGGCCGGTCGATGGCAGCTCGACACCACACACGCTCGCCGCCGTCGTCGCCTTCGCCGCGTTGGCAGTCTGGCCCGCCCTCGCCCCCACCGGAGTCGGTTGGCGACCGTCCCCGCCAGGACCACGGCCGCTCGGGTCACCGGCCGAGGCCCAGCCGGCCGCGCCCAACGACGGGTCGCCCGGGTCACCGGCCGAGGCCGGGCCCGCCGGGCCCGGCGACGGGTCGCCGGTCGCCGCCGGGGCGGACCGCCGAGGGCGGGCACGGGCCACCACCGGCGGGTACGTCGGCGGCCGGGCCGGCTGGGTGGCGCTGTCGGTCGGGCTGCTGGTCCCGGTGCTCTGGTTCGCGGTCGAGTTCGTCACCGACGGCGGGCGGGTCGGCCTCTCCGAGCGGGTGGCCGCCGGCGTGGAGGCGCTCTGTCCCCTGCTGGTCGTCGGGTGGCTGCGTGGGGATCGCCGTTCATCCCTCCTCGGCGGGGAGTAGGTGGCAGCTCCGGGATCAGGGCCTGCCAGGCCGGCGGGGTCAGCGCCGGCCCGACGCCGAGGCCGAATTCGAGAACCCGTCCCGGCCTGCGCCCGTCGGTCGCCGACGGACTCCGGTACGCCGGAAGCGGGCCGCCGGGAACGGCGGCCCGCTTCACGGGGTGTGCGCGTGGGATCAGATGATGCTGACGCCGTAGGCGCTCAGCGCCTCGGTGACCGGCTGGAAGTAGGTGGTGCCGCCGGAGGTGCAGTTGCCGTTGCCGCCGGAGGTGAGGCCGAGGGCGCTGGTGCCGGCGAAGAGCGAGCCGCCGCTGTCGCCGGGCTCGGCGCAGACGGTGGTGCGGATCAGGCCGGAGACCGAGCCCTCGGCGTAGTTCACCGTGGCGTTGGTGGCGGTCACCGAGCCGCTCTTGACGCCGGTGGTGCTGCCGGAGCGCCGCACGCTCTGTCCGCTGTAGGCGTTGGAGGCGCCGGTGACGTCCTGGAAGCTGCCGTTGTAGAGGGAGACGTTGCCGGTCGCGTTGGCGGAGTTGCTGTGCCGGACGATGCCGTAGTCGTTGCCCGGGAAGCTGGTGCCGGTGCGGGTGCCCAGGACGCTGCTCTGGCTCGAGTTGGAGTACCAGGTCGAGCCGATGTTGGTGCAGTGCCCGGCGGTCAGGAAGAACGTCGTGCCGGCGCTGTTGCGCACGTTGAAGCCGAGCGAGCAGCGACCGCCGCCGGTGTAGATCGCCTGGCCGCCGGAGATCCGGGTGCTCAGCACGCCGGCCTCGGCCTCGACCCGGACGGCGCCGCCGGTGCGGGCGGCGGCGGCCTTGACCCGCTCCAGCTTGGCGCCGGTGACGGTGCTGTCGACGGAGACGACGACCTGGTTGGTGATCGCGTCGGTCCACCAGGCGGTGCCCGGGATCTTCGCCGAGCGCTCCAGCTCGGCGGTGGCCCGGTTGAGCTCCGTGGCGCCCCGCTTCACGATCTTCGCGGTCGCGCCGGAGGCGCGGACCTGACGGGCGGCGGCCTCGTCGGTCACGGTGACGACCATCTTGCCGCTGGCGTCGGCGTACGTGCCGGCGGAGCGGTCACCGAGCCGGTCGGCCAGGGTGGCCGCGGCGTCGGGCGTGGCGGCGGGGGCGGCCTGGACGGGCACGCCGATCAGCGCGGTGGCGGCCAGGGTGCCGGCCGCAGCGAAGGACGCGGCGCGGAGGAGCGATGACCTCGTGGGTCGCATGTAACAGCCTCCCGGGAGGGGGTGACGGGTCGCGCCGGGGGTGACGGACCCGAAGGGCGGCGGCCGGAGCTGGGGAGACCGGCCGACTGAAGTGAAGTATTCACATACTTAAGATCACTAACAAGACCCGATCCCACTCCGCCACCCCACCCGGGGGTCACCACCACGCAATCACATGCGTCGATTCGCCTCGATCCGTCTCGCCAACCGCGCGATCAAAAGGCCGGCACGAGCCCCGCCCGGCCCACCCCGTCAGCCCTCGCGGCGGCGGGGCCGGCGGTCAGGAGCGCTGGGCCGCCAGGCGGGCGGCGCGCGCGTCGCGCTTCTGCTCGAAGCGGGACGCCTGGGTCTCCAGGATGTCCAGGTGCGCGGCGATCTCGTCGCGGGCGGCCTCGCCGTCGGCGTCCAGGCCGGCGACGTTGAACACGTCCCACTGGCGCAGCACCGGCATGACCACCTCGTCGCGGTGCTGGCGCAGGTCGTAGATGCCGGCCAGGGCGATCGCCACCGACTTGCGGGTGAAGCCCTCGATACCCACCCCGGGCATCTGGAAGTCGGCCAGCACCTCGGCGATCGCGCGCATCGCCTGGCTCGGGGCCAGATCGAGGGCGGCGGCGAGCAGGTTGCGGTAGAAGACCATGTGCAGGTTCTCGTCGGCGGCGACGCGGGCCAGCAGCGCCTCACAGGCCGGGTCGCCGGTCACCCGGCCGGTGTTGCGGTGCGAGATCCGGGTCGCCAACTCCTGGAACGACACGTACGCCAGCGAACGCAGCATCGAGGCGTCGTGCGAGTTGGTGTAGCCGGCCGTCATGTGCACCATCCGGGCCCGCTCCAGCGCTACCGGGTCCACCGCCCGGGTAACCGTCAGGTAGTCCCGGATGGCGGTGCCGTGCCGCCCCTCCTCCGCCGTCCACCGGCCGACCCAGGTCCCCCATGCCCCGTCCGGGCCGAAGAGGGTGGCGATCTGGTGGTGGTACGACGGAAGGTTGTCCTCGGTCAGCAGGTTCACGATCAGCGCGGTACGCGCGATCTCGGGGAGCGTCGAGTCCGACTTCGACCACGCCTCGCCACCGAGCGGGCCGTCGAAGGTGCGCCCCTCGCTCCACGGCACGTACTCGTGCGGGAACCACTCCTTGGCCATCGAGAGGTGCCGGTCGAGGTTCTTCTCCACGACGGGTTCGAGCTCGACGAGCAGAGCGGTCTCATTCAGTGCGGTCACGACGATCTCCCTACGGTGGCGTAACTTACGCCACCGTAGGTCGTCCCCGCCGTACGCGCCAGTAACGCCAGGTCGTGAGCCCTGTCTCAGCCGACCAGCGGCGTCAGATCCGCCCTGGGCGGGGTCCACTCCCCGGCCGCGGCGGCCATCTGCTCGCCGGAGCGGATGTCCTTGACCTCGTCCGCCGCGCCCTCGACCCCCGGGAACCACACGTACGGGATGCCGCGCCGCTCGGCGTACCGGATCTGCTTGCCGAACTTCGCCGCGCTCGGCGACACCTCGGTGGCCACGCCCCTTCGGCGCAGCGCGTCGGCGACGGCGTTGCTCGCCGTCCGCTGCTCTTCGGTGGTGACCGCGACCAACACGCAGGTCGGCACGCTGCGGGACACCGACAGCGCGTCGGCGCCGAAGAGCAGGCCGAGCAGCCGGGTCACCCCGATCGAGATGCCGACCCCGGGGAAGCGGACGGCGCCGGAGCTGGCCAGGTTGTCGTACCGGCCACCCGAGCAGATCGAACCGAACCGCTCGTAGCCCAGCAGAGACGTCTCGTACACGGTTCCGGTGTAGTAGTCCAGGCCACGGGCGATGCGCAGGTCGGCCACGCAGAGCCCCGGCGAGTGCGCGGCGGCGGTCTCCACCACCGCGACCAGCTCGGCGATGCCCTCGTCCAGCAGCGGGTCAGTCACCCCGAGGGCGCGCACCGCGTCGGCGAAGGAGGCGTCGGGGGCGGAGATCTCGGCCAGCGCGAGACACGCCTTGGCCTGCGCCTCACTGGCCCCGGCCGTGGCGGCCAGCAACTCGACCACCCGCGCCGGGCCGATCTTGTCGAGTTTGTCGACCGCGCGCAGTGCTGCCTCCGGGTCGGTCAGCCCGATGCCCCGGTAGAAGCCCTCGCAGATCTTGCGGTTGTTGACCTGGATCCGCACCGGCGGGATCGGCAGGGACCGCAGCGCGTCGCCGATGACCAGCGGCATCTCCGCCTCGTAGTGCGCGGGCAGGGTGTCCCGGTCGACGATGTCGATGTCGGCCTGGAGGAACTCCCGGTACCGCCCCTCCTGCGGGCGCTCGCCCCGCCACACCTTCTGGATCTGGTAGCGGCGGAACGGGAACTGGAGCTTCCCGGCGTTCTCCAGCACGTACCGGGCGAACGGCACGGTCAGGTCGAAGTGCAGGCCGAGGGAGTCGTCGCCGGCCGGGCCGTCGGCGTCGGCCTGGAGCCGGCGCAGCACGTAGACCTCCTTGGAGGTCTCCCCCTTGCGCAGCAGTTGGTCCAGCGGCTCGACCGAGCGGGTCTCCAGGGGCGCGAAGCCGTACAGCTCGAAGGTGGCGCGGATCCGGTCGAGGACGAACTGCTCGATCATCCGCTGCCCCGGGGTCCACTCGGGGAAGCCGGAGATGGGCGTGGGTTTGCTCATGGCGTGCTCCTTGCAGCTCCGCGTCGCAGGGCGCGGTGAGGTCGTGGGCCCGCGCGCGGCGGGCGGAGGATCTAGAGGCCGCGGGCGGGCCCGGCCGGGCGCGCGTCGCCCAGGGCCGCCACCTCGACGAGGTACGGATTACTCACCCGCTCGCGACCGATTGTGGTCACGGGGCCGTGGCCGGGCAGGACCACGGTGTCGTCGGCCAACGGGAGAATCTTCTCCCGGAGGCTGGTGAGCATCCGGGGCATGCTGCCGCCCCACAGGTCGGTACGGCCGATCGAGCCGGCGAAGAGCACGTCGCCGGAGAGGCAGACCTGATCGGCCTCCCAACGCGAGCCGGCACCGGGCAGCCGGAACAGCACCGACCCGCCGGTATGGCCCGGGGCGTGGTCGACGCTGATCTCCAGGCCGGCGAGGGAGAGCGTGGCGCCGTCGGTCAGCTCGGCGATGTCGTCGGGCTCGGCGTAGGGCAGCCGCCCGCCGAAGAGCTGGGTGAGGTCCATCGACAGCGCCCGGCCCGGGTCGGCCAGCAGCTCCCGGTCGTCGGGGTGGATGTACGCGGTGATGCCCCGGGCGCCGCAGACCGGCGCGACGGAGAACGTGTGGTCGAGGTGGCCGTGGGTGAGCAGCACCGCGGCCGGGTGCAGACGATGCTCGGCGAGCACGGCGTCGAGCCGGTCGATCACCCCGATGCCCGGGTCGACCACCACGCACTGCTCCCCCGGCCCGGTCGCCACCACATAGCAGTTGGTGCCGAAGGCGTCCGCGGGAAAGCTCGCCACGAGCACGCCGGTCCCCTTCCGTCGAGCTGTCGTACCTGCACCGGCAGCCTAGCCGCAGCGCCGAGCGAATCGCGCCACCGCACCCGCCACGAGGGTCCCACCGGGCGCAGTGCACAACTGCGCTAGGCCTGTACACCATTTTCACCGCCGCTACCCGTACACTCTGGCGGGCGTGTGGCGTGGCGCACGTACGCACCCGACGGGGCGCAACGCCTGCCCGCCGGTGTCCATCAGGGTAGAGGAAAGGGGAGCGCGGGTGGCTTCCAGCAGGGACCGGCACCGCAAACTGGCCCGGGCCAAGCTCGACCGGCAACTGGCCCGACGAGCAGCCCGGACCAGGCGCCGTCGGCAGATCCAGGCCGGTGTCGGCGCGGCCGTGGTGCTCGTGCTGATCGTGGCCGGCTCGGCGTGGGCGCTGGGCGCCTTCGACGACGACCCGGAGAAGAAGACGGCCGCCGAGGACGCCTGCCTCTGGACCCCGCAGAATGCCACGGCGAACACCAACCTCAAGGACGTCGGCACCCCGGCAACGAAGGACCTGCCGACCGACGGCACCCGGGCGATGACCGTCACCACGAACCAGGGCGCACCGGTCACCGTGGCGCTCGACCTCGCCTCGGCCCCCTGCGGCGGGGCGAGCATCGCCCACCTGGCGAGCCGGGGCTTCTACGACAACACGAAGTGCCACGAGATCACCGCCGAGGGCGCGCTGCGCTGCGGCGACCCGAGCGGCACCGGCCTGGGTGGCCCGAGCTACTCGTTCTACGACGAGAACGTCCCCGTGGTGCCCGAGGCGAGCCCGTCGGCCAGCCCCGCCCCCGGCCAGCCCCCGGCGTACCCGAAGGGCACGGTCGCGATGATCGCCAACCCGCCGGGCGCCAACGGCAGCCAGTTCCTCGTCTTCTTCAAGGACTTCAATCCCGCCAAGCCGGCCTACCCGGTCGTCGGCAAGGTCACCGGCGGGCTCGACGTGATCACCAAGATCGGTGCCCTGACGACCGTGGACAATGGGAGCGGGGCGAAGGTCAAGCCGAAGACCGACGTGGTGCTCCAGAGTCTCACCGTCGGTGAGCCGACAACGGGGTCGGAACCGGCCGCGACCGCTCCGGCATCGGACGCCCCGGCAGCCAGCCCGAGCGCCGGCTGACCGGCCCCGAACCACATACTGCGGCTCCGCCGCGCCTAAGACCCAGCCCAGGAGGATCGACCGTGACGTCCACGAAAGAGCGGCAGCGCGCGGCGGCGAAGGCCCGACTCCAGCGGAACATGGCCGCGCAGTCGGCCAGGGCCCGCAAGCGCCGGCAGACGCAGGCGATCGTCGGCGCCGGGGCGGCCCTGTTGCTCGTGGTCGCCGGCACCGTGTGGCTGGCCACCACCCTCGGCGACGACGACGACAAGTCGCAGGACACCGCCGCCGGGGACGGTGTCGTGCAGTGCGCGTTCACCGAGGTCCCCAAGGAGGGCCGCCCCAAGCAGATCAAGGACGTCGGGATGCCGCCGGCCCAGCAGGCGAACACCGGCGTCCAGACCCTGACGATGGACACCAACCTGGGCCCGATCACCGCCAAGGTCGACCGGTCCGCCTCGCCGTGCACGGCGGCCAGCTTCACCCACCTGGCCAGCAAGGGCTTCTTCGACAACAGCAAGTGCCACCGGCTGGTCACCGAGGGAATCAAGGTGCTCCAGTGCGGTGACCCGAGCGCGACCGGCAAGGGCTGGCGGGAGACCGACGGCACCGGCGGCCCGGCCTACCGGCTGACGGAGGAGAACCTGCCCACCGACAAGCGCCCCGCCTATCCGGACGGCGTCATCGCGATGGCCAACTCGGGGCAGCCCGGCAGCACCGGCAGCCAGTTCTTCATCGTCTACGGCGACTCGCAGCTCGAACCAAAATACACCGTCCTGGGCACGATCACCGGCGGCATGGAGATCGTCAAGGACGTCGCCAAGGCCGGCGACGACAAGGCGTTCGCCCAGCAGGCCGGCGGTGGCCACCCCAAGAAGGAGGTCGTCATCAAGAAGCTGACGATGAGCGAGCCGCAGGGCTGAGCCCTCCCCGCACGACAGCGCCCGCCGGCGGAAACCGGCGGGCGCTGTCGTGCGGGCCTCAGGCCCCCGAGGTGACCCGGTACGCGTCGAAGACCCCGTCGACCTTGCGGACCGCGGCCAGCAGGTGCCCCAGGTGCTTCGGGTCGGCCATCTCGAAGGTGAACCTGCTCACCGCCACCCGGTCCCGGGTGGTGGTGACCGTCGCGGAGAGGATGTTGACCCGCTCCTCGGAGAGCATCCGGGTCACGTCGGCGAGCAGCTTGTGCCGGTCCAGCGCCTCGACCTGGATGGCCACCAGGAACGTCGAGGCGGAGGTGAGCTTCCAGCTCACCTCGACCATCCGCTCCTCCTGGACCTTGAGGTCCCCGGCGTTGGCGCAGTCCACCCGGTGCACACTCACCCCGCCGGATCGGGTGACGAACCCGAAGACCGCGTCGGGTGGCACCGGGGTGCAGCACCGGGCCAGCTTGATCCAGACGTCGCTGACGCCGCGGACCACCACGCCCGGGTCGGCGCTGCTCTGCCGGCTGCGCGGTGGTCGGGTGGCGACGGCGGTCTCGGCGATGTCCTCCGCCGCGCCCTCCTCGCCGCCGTACGAGGCCATCAGCTTCTGCACCACCGACTGGGCCGAGACCTGGCTGTCGCCGACCGCCGCGTACAGCGACGCCACGTCGGCCAGGTGCAGGTCCCGGGCGATCGCCATCAACGCGTCGGAGGTGAGCATCCGCTGCAACGGCATGCCCTGCTTGCGCATCGCCTTGACGATCGAGTCCTTGCCGGCCTCGATCGCCTCCTCGCGCCGCTCCTTGTTGAAGTACTGACGGATCTTCGTCCGCGCCCGGGGGCTCTTGACGAAGCCCAGCCAGTCCTGGGTCGGGCCGGCCGTCTCGGACTTCGAGGTGAAGATCTCGATCACGTCACCGTTGGACAGCGTCGACTCCAGCGGCACCAGCTTGCCGTTGACCCGCGCCCCGATGCACTTGTGCCCCACCTCGGTGTGCACCGCGTACGCGAAGTCCACCGGCGTCGACCCGGTCGGCAGCGGGATGACGTCACCCTTGGGGGTGAAGACGTACACCTCCTGGCTGGACAGGTCGAAGCGCAGCGCGTCCAGGAACTCGCTCGGGTCGGCCGCCTCCCGCTGCCAGTCCAGCAACTGCCGCAGCCAGGTCATCTCGTCGATGTGCGCCGGCGGGCCGACGACCTGGGTGCCCTTGTGCTCCTTGTACTTCCAGTGTGCGGCGATGCCGAACTCGGCGGTGCGGTGCATCGCGTACGTGCGGATCTGCATCTCCACCGGCTTGCCGGTGGGCCCGATGACCGTCGTGTGCAGGGACTGGTACATGTTGAACTTGGGCATCGCGATGTAGTCCTTGAACCGGCCCGGCACCGGCTGCCAGTTCGCGTGGATCACACCCAGCGCCGCGTAGCAGTCCCGCACCGTGTCGACCAGGATCCGCACACCCACCAGGTCGTAGATGTCGTTGAACTCGCGACCCCGCACGATCATCTTCTGGTAGATCGAGTAGAGGTGCTTCGGTCGACCCGTCGTCTCCGCCTTGATCTTGGCGGCCTTCAGGTCGGTCTGCACCTTCTGCGTCACCTGGCGCAGCAGCACCTCACGCTGCGGCTGGTGCTCCCCGATCAGGCGGAGGATCTCCTCGTAGCGCTTCGGGAACAGCGTGCCGAAGGCGAGGTCCTCCAACTCCCACTTGATCGTGTTCATGCCGAGCCGGTGGGCCAGGGGCGCCAGGATCTCCAGCGTCTCCTTCGCCTTCTGCTCCTGCTTCGGGCGGGGCAGGAAGGTCAGGGTGCGCATGTTGTGCAGCCGGTCGGCCAGCTTGATCACCAGGACCCGCGGGTCCTTCGCCATCGCCACGACCATCTTGCGGATCGTCTCCGCCTTGGCGGCGTCGCCGAGCTTGACCTTGTCGAGCTTCGTCACCCCGTCGACGAGCAGCGCGACCTCGCCGCCGAAGTCCACCTTCATCTGGTCGAGGGTGTATTCGGTGTCCTCGATCGTGTCGTGCAGCAGCGCGGCGACCAACGTGGTGGTGTCCATCCCCAGGTTGGCCAGGATGGTGGCCACCGCCAGGGGGTGGGTGATGTACGGGTCGCCGGACTTGCGGTACTGACCCGAGTGCCAGCGGGCCGCAAGGTCGAACGCGCGCTGGAGCAGCCGCGCGTCGGCCTTCGGGTGGTTCACCCGGTGGGACGAGATCAGCGGCTCCAGCACCTCGCTGACCTGCGAGGTCTGCCAGGGGGCGTTGAACCGGGCCAGCCGGGCCCGCACCCGCCGGCCGGTGGGCGCGTTGGAAAGGGCGAAACCAGCGCTCGGCAACGAGTCGTCGAGGTCGCCCTCGACGGGCGACGGCGTCACGACACCGGCCTCCGGGGTGCCACCGTCGACGCGGGCGGGACCCGCGTCGCCTCCGACGGCCACGCCCCGGGCGTCAGCCCCCCGGTCGGTCACCGAACCGTCAGCGTCGCCTGTCGGGTGCACCGTGCCCTCCACCGGAGGAACGACATCGTGGGACACCGGCCTCCTCACCGCTCGCCGGGGTACGCCAGCCGTGCGCCGGCCGGCCTGGTCTTCCGCCGCCCCGGACGGTCTCCCGCCCGGTCAGCAAAGGGCAATGCTACCCGCACGCACGGTGCCCCGCCGCTCCGCCGGACGGACCACGTCGGGTCGTCCCGGCGGTCGTCACGACCAATCGGTCACGGCGGCACGGACCGGACGTCACGGACCGCTGGGGCCGGGCCGTCGCCCCGCCCCGCAGGAGGCGCTCAGACCCGGAGCAGGGCATGCACCGGACGCGGGGCCAGCCGATCGCGCCCACCCAGGAAACCCAGCTCCAGCAGTACGGTGAAGCCGGCGACCGTGCCGCCGGCCCGCTCCACCAGGTCGAGGGTGGCCTCGGCGGTCCCCCCGGTGGCCAGCACGTCGTCGACCACCAGCACCCGGTGCCCGGCGGTGAACGCGTCCTCGTGCAGCTCCAGCGTCGCCTCGCCGTACTCCAGCGCGTACGAGGCCGAGTAGGCGGGGCGGGGCAGCTTGCCGGCCTTGCGCACCGGCACCACACCGAGCCCGGTGGCGTACGCGATGGCAGCGGCGATCACGAATCCCCGGGCCTCGATCCCCACCACGGCGTCGAACGAGTCCCGCCCGTGGTACGCCACGATCCCGTCGATCACCTCACGGAACACCCCGCCATCGGCGAAGAGCGGCATCAGGTCCTTGAACATGACGCCCGGCTTCGGGAAGTCCGGCACGTCCAGCACCCGGCTGGCAACCAACTCGGCGACCTGCGGGCCACTGTCTCCCCGTACCCCGGCGCTGTACGTCTCCGTCACGGCGGTCCCGTCTCCCTTCGTAACGACGACGGCGTCCTCCACGCCGCTCGCACAGCATGAAGGACGCCGTCGTCACCGTCTCCGGCGGGTGTCTCCCGGTCGGGTCAGCGGCGCTTCGCGCCGCCCGGCCGGTTGCCGCCGCCGCCCGCGGGGCGGCCGCCCCGGGCACCGCTCGGACGCTTGGCGGCGGGCCGGGCACCCACCTTCGGCGCGGCCCCGGCCAGGGCCCCCATCTCCGGATCGATGGGCTCGTCGTCCTCCCCGTCCGGACGCGGCACGCCCTTCGGGGTGATCTCACCCCGGGCCAGGGCGCTCCGCCGAGCCAGGACCCGCTTGTTGTGCGCCTGGATCCGCGGCTCGTAGTTCTTCAGCGTGACCAGCAGCGGGGTGGCCAGCAGGATCGAGGTCAGGAACGCGATCGCCATGCCGACGAAGAGCACCAGGCCGAGGTCCTTCAGGGTGCCCGCGCCCAGCAGGCCCGCGCCGATGAAGAGCAGACCACCGACCGGGAGCAGGGCCACCACCGACGTGTTCAGCGACCGCATGAGGCTCTGGTTGATCGCCAGGTTGGCCGCCTCGCCGTACGTCTGGTTGTTGTTCGCGGTGATGCCCCGGGTGTTCTCCTGGACCTTGTCGAAGACCACCACGACGTCGTAGAGCGCGAAGCCGAGGATGGTGAGGAACCCGATGATCGTCGACGGGGTCACCTCGAAACCGACCATCGAGTAGATGCCTGCGGTGAGGATCAGGTTCATGAACAGCGAGGCGACGGCAGCGACCGCCATCCGCCACTCGAAGCGCAGGATCAGGTAGACCATCACCAGCGCGACGAAGATCACCAGGCCGAGCAGTGCGCGGGAGGTGACCTGGCTGCCCCACGCCTCGCTGACCTGGTTGCCACTGATCTGGTCCGGCTGGATGCCGAACTCCCGGGCCATCTCCGCCTTGGCCGCGGTGGCCTGCTCGGGGGTGAGCTGCGAGGTGCGCATCTCGTAGTAGTCGCCGCCGGTGCCGCCGACCTTCTGCGCGGTGGCCACCTCGGCCCCGGCCGCGGTGCTCGCCAGCGCCGCGTCGACCTTCTCCTCGGCCTGCTCCAGCGTCCCGACGCTGGCCGGCACCTGGAACGAGTTACCGCCGGCGAACTCGATGCCCAGGCTGAACTTCTGGATCCCGAAGCTGAGCACCGAGATGAGGATCAGCACCCCGGCCACGGTGAACCACAGCTTGCGCCGGCCGATGACGTCGACGCCGGCCTCGCCCCGGTAGAGGCGGCTCGCCAATCCAGTCTTAGCCATCTCAGGCCTCCTTGACGCGCGAGGTGCGGGGGGCCTGCTCGGTCCGCGCGGGAAGGGCGCGGCCGAGACCGCTGACCCGCGGGGACAGGAACGCCCGGGTCCGAGCGAACATCGTCATGATCGGGTGACGGAAGAGGAAGACAACGAGCAGGTCGAGCACCGTGGCCAGGCCGAGCGCGAAGGCGAAGCCCTTCACCGTGCCGACCGAGACGACGTAGAGCACCACGGCCGACATGAGGGTGATCGCGTTGGCCGAGATGATCGTCCGGCGGGCCCGGATCCAGGCCCGCGGCACCGCACTACGCGGGCTGCGTCCCTCGCGGATCTCGTCCTTGAGCCGCTCGAAGTAGATGACGAACGAGTCCGCCGCCACACCGAGCGAGACGATCATGCCGGCGATGCCGGCGAGGGTAAGGGTGAAGCCGATCTGCCGGCCGAGCACCACCAGCGCGCCGAAGACCAGCAGCGCCGACAGCACCAGGCTCAGGAAGATGACCGAGCCGAGCAGGCGGTAGTAGAAGAACGAGTAGATGATGACCAGCAGCATGCCGATGCCGGCGGCGAGCAGCCCCGCGCGCAGGTGGCTGGCGCCGAGCGTGGCGGTGATGTTCTGCTGCTCCTGCGGCTCGAAGGTGACCGGCAGGGCGCCGTAGCGCAGCTGGCTGGCCAGGGCGCTGGCCGTCTTGTTGTCGAAGCTGCCGGTGATCTGCGAGTCACCGGTCAGCACGCCCTGGATCTCGGGCGAGGAGACCACCTTGTTGTCCAGGACGACGGCGACCCGGCACTTGCCGTCCTGGCCCAGCGCGGTCTGGTCACACGCCTGGCCCTCGTTGGTGAACGCCTCCCGGGTCAGGCTGGTCCACTTCTCCTGGCCCTTGCCCTTGAAGTCGAGGCTGACCACCCACGAGCTGGTCTGGTCCAGCACCGCGCTGGCGTCACCGACGTCGGTGCCGAGCACCTTTGCCTGATCGAGGAGGTATTTCTGGACGCCGTCCTCGCAGGCGACCGCCTGCTGCTTCTCGTCCTTGATCGATGCCGCCGGGCGCTGGTCGAGCTGGGCGCAGCCGATGGTGGGGACGTTGAACTGCATCTGCACCGGCAGCACCGCGACCTCGCGCGGGGAGAGCGTGCCGAACGGCTTGAGCGTCGCGCTCAGCGACGGGTCCGCGGTCAGGTCGGCCGGGGCCTGGAGACCGCTGGCGGCCCCCCAGGCGGCGGCGCCGACCTTCTGCTGGACGGTCTTGCGCTGCTCCTCGATACCCTGCGGCACCGGTTCGGCGCTGGCGCTCGGCGACGCGGCGGCGGCGCTCGGCGACGCGGACGCCGACGGGGTCGCGCTCGGGGCCGGCGCCATGCCGCCCTGACCGCCGGCGCTCGGCGACGCGCTCGCCTTCGCCCCACCGGAGGCGCTGGCGGACGGCTTGGCGGAGGCACTACCGGAGGGGGCCGGTGAGGCACTGCCGGAGGGGGCCGGAGTCGGAGTGGCCGCCGGAGGAGCCACCGCGCCGCTGCCGTCGGCGGCCTTGAGCACCTTGCGGAAGCGCAGCTCGGCGGCGCTGCCGACGTCGGTAAGGTCGCGGTTCTCGCCGGGCAGGGAGATGACGATGTTCCGGTTGCCCTCGGTGACCACCTCGGCCTCGGCCACGCCGTACGCGTTGACCCGGCTCTCGATGATCTGGCGGGCCTCTTCGAGGTTCTCCGTCGTCGGGGGCTTGCCGTCGATGCTGTTCGTCGCCTCGAGCGTCATCCGGGTGCCGCCGATCAGGTCCAGACCGAGCCGAGGCTCGAGCCGGTCCTTGAAGCCACCACTGGCGCCGCCCGAGAAGAACACCATGAGATAGAGGACGACAAAGATCAGCCCGAGCACGGCGAGTTGCCGTCCGGGCCGCATCTGTCCCTGGGGTGGTGGTGCCACGGCTGTCTGTCTCCCTGTTACGGTCGCGCCGCCGCTACGGCGACGCGAGAGTCGGGCCGGGGGTCCCGGCGACGGGTGTCCGGGCCGGCGGCCCGACGCCGACACAGCTGACCACGGTCGACGCGGGGGCATCGATCGACAGCTTTCGGGTGTCGGCGTCGGGTGTCGACCCAACTATCCAGTTTCAACGGCGTTTCCGCTGCCCCGTTGGGGAGGCGGTCATTCCTTGACGGTCTCGACGTCCTCGCTGAGCGGCTCCGTCGACTCGACGCGCTCCGCCTGGGTGACCACCCGGGCGATGGCCGGGCGGGCGTACCGGGTCTGCACGCCGGGGGCCACCTCGAGCAGGACCGTGTCGTCGTCCACGCCGATGACCGTGCCGTAGAGGCCGCCGATGGTGACCACCTCGTCGCCGGCACCGAGGGCGGACTGCATCCGCTCCGCCTCGCGGCGGCGCTTCTGCTGGGGGCGGATCATCATGAAGTACATGACGCCGAAGAGCAGGGCGATCATGAGGATCGGCGTGAGTCCGCCGGCTCCCCCGCCGCCCGCTGCTGCGTAAAGCACGGTTACTGACCTTCCGGTTGGCCTCCGGCTCGACACCAGGGTGCCGGAGCGGAGGCGAATTCTCACGTCCTGTACAGACCGCGGCGAAGTCTAGTCCCTGCACCTGGGAACGCCGCATGCGGCGTTGATCACGGTGGGATCACGGCTGGTCGGGCGCGGCGGAGAAGAGATCGGGCGCGGTGGGAACATCAAGGCCAAATGTACCATTTGGTGGGGTGCGGCCCAGATGACGCCAGGCCCCCTCGGTCGCCACCCGCCCCCGGGGCGTCCGGGCGAGCAGCCCCGCCCGAACCAGGAACGGCTCACAGACCTCCTCGACCGTGTCCGGCTGCTCCCCCACGGCCACCGCCAGGGTGGAGAGCCCGACGGGCCCACCCCGGAACGAGTCGACCAGCGCGGTGAGCACGGCCCGGTCCAGCCGGTCCAGCCCGAGCGCGTCGACGTCGTACACCGTCAGGGCCGCCCGGGCGGTCTCCACGGTGACCACGCCGTCGGCCCGGACCTCGGCGAAGTCCCGCACCCGGCGCAGCAGCCGGTTGGCGATCCGCGGGGTCCCCCGGGACCGGCCGGCGATCTCCACGGCGCCCTCGTCGGTGATCGGCACGCCCAGGATCCGCGCGGACCGGCGCAGCAGCACCTCCAGGTCGGCCGGGGAGTAGAAGTCCAGATGCGCGACGAAGCCGAAACGGTCCCGCATCGGCCCGGTCAGCAGGCCGGACCGGGTGGTCGCGCCGACCAGGGTGAACGGCTCCACGTCCAGCGGGATGGCGGTGGCCCCCGGCCCCTTGCCGACGATCACGTCGACCCGGAAGTCCTCCATCGCGCTGTAGAGCAGCTCCTCGGCCGGCTTGGCGATCCGGTGGATCTCGTCGATGAAGAGCACGTCGCCCTCGGCGAGGCTGGTCAGGATCGCCGCGAGGTCGCCGGAGCGCTCGATCACCGGGCCGCTGGTCACCCTTAGGCCGGCGCCCAGCTCGGCCGCCACGATGTTGGCCAGGGTGGTCTTACCCAATCCTGGCGGGCCCGACAGCAAAATGTGGTCGGGCGGGGAGCCGCGCCGCATCGCACCCTGGAGCAGCAGGTCGAGCTGGTCGCGGACCCGGTGCTGGGCGATGAACTCCTCCAGCCGCTTCGGCCGGACGCTGACCTCGGCGTCCCGCTCGGCGTCGGTGGCGTACGCCGAGACCAGGTCGCTGCCGTCCGGCCCCGTCATCGGGTCCGACCGAGGAGGCGGATGGCCTGCTTGAGCAGCACCGGCACGGGCGGGGGCGGGCCGTCGACGGTCTCCGCCACGGCGGCCACCGCCTGGTCGGCCTGCCCGGCCGTCCAGCCCAGCCCGACCAGCGCCTGGCGGACCTGGTCGGGCCAGACGCCCCCGATCACCCCGACCGCCCCGTCGGCGCCCACCGGCACCGGGCCGATCCGGTCCCGCAGCTCCAGCACCAGGCGCTCGGCGCCCTTCTTGCCGATGCCGGGCACCCGGGTCAGCGCCGCGGTGTCGGCGTTCGCGATCGCCTTGCGGACCGCGCCCGGGGAATGCACGGCGAGCACCGCCTGGGCGAGCCGGGGCCCCACCCCGCTGGCGGTCTGGAGCAGCTCGAACAGCTGCTTGGCATCGTCGTCGGCGAAGCCGTAGAGGGTCAGCGAGTCCTCGCGGACGACCAGGCTGGTGGCCAGCCGGGCCGGCTGGCCCACCCGCAGGTCGGCGAGCGTGCCGGGGGCGCAGTACACCGCCAGGCCCACCCCGCCGACCTCCACCACCGCGTGGTCCGGGCCGGTCGCCGTCACCGTGCCGCGCACGCTGGCGATCATCGCGTTCCTCCTCGTCGTGCCCGGTCGGCCGCCTCGGCCAGCTTCGAGCGGGTGCCGCCGCGCCAGACGTGGCAGATGGCCAGCGCGAGGGCGTCGGCCGCGTCGGCCGGCTTCGGTGGCTCGGCCAGCCGCAGCAGCCGGGTGACCATGGCCGTCATCTGTGCCTTGTCCGCGGTGCCCGAGCCGGTGACGGCCGCCTTGACCTCGCTCGGGGTGTAGGTCTGCACGGGCAGGCCGGCCCGCGCACCGGCCAGCACCGCGATGCCGCTGGCCTGGGCGGTGCCCATCACCGTGCGCACGTTGTGCTGGCTGAACACCCGCTCCACCGCGACCGCGTCCGGCCGGTGCTCGGCGACCAGGTCGGCAAGCGAACGGTCCAGGTGCAGCAGGCGCAGCGGCAGATCGTCCTCGGGGTCGGTGCGGACGACGTGGTAGGCGATCAGGGTGCAGGGCCGCCCCGGCACGCCCTCGACCACGCCCACCCCGCACCGGGTCAGCCCCGGGTCGACGCCGAGCACGCGCACGCCGCCTCCTCCCCGACCGCCAGCAGTACGTGTGTTCGACACCCTACTGGTCGCCCCGGAGACCCCCCGTCGGGGACACGCCGGCACCCCGCCCGGGCACCGTCGCGAAGGGAGCCCGCCCCCTCAGCGCAGGCAGGGTGGTCGCGGCGGTGAGGGTGGTGAGACGGGCCGACGGGGGCGGCAGGGGCTCGATCCAGCCGGGTCCGGCCGCGTGTACGCGTACCCCCGGGAAGTCGCGGCCGAAGCGGACCAGGCGGTACGCGCGGCCGGTGACCGGAGTCTGCGCCCAGACCACGACGGTCACTACCGGGGGTTCGTCGGGGCGGCGCGGTTCGGATGCGGCACGGACCGAGTTCGCCCGCCCCACACCCGCCCACCCCCGTCAGCCGGTCAGCGCATCCAGGGCCAGGTCGACGTCCGCCTCGGTGGAGTACAGGTGGAACGACGCCCGAACCCGTCCGGCGCGGACCGCCGCCCGTACCCCGGCGCGCTCCAGCCTCTCCGGCGCTCCCGGTATGTCGACGGTGACGATCGCGCTCTCGCCGGGCGGCCGGCCCAGCCCGGCGAGGAACCGGTTGGCCAGCGCCACGTTGTGCTCGCGTACCGCCGGCACGCCGACCTCGGCGAGCAGTTCCAGGGCGGGGGTGGCGCCGACCCAGCTGAACCAGACCGGGGAGAGGTCGAAGCGCCGGGCGTCGCCGGCCAGCCGCAGCGGCGGGCCGTAGAAGGCGGCGTGCGGGTCCTCGGCCGCGTACCAGCCGGCGGCGTCGGGACGCAGCCGCTCGCGCAGGGCGGGGGCCAGATAGGCGAAGGCGGTGCCGCGCGGCGCCATCAGCCACTTGTACCCGCCGACCACGACCACGTCGGCGCGGCCGGCGTCGAAGGGCAGCCAGCCGCAGGCCTGGGTGGCGTCCACGGCCACCAGCGCGTCGTGCGCGCGGGCGGCGGCGACGATCCGGTCGTAGTCGGCGATCGTGCCGTCGGAGGACTGCACCAGGCTGAACGCGACCAGGTCGGTGCCGGCGTCGATCGCGTCGACCAGCCCGGCGGCCGGCACCGTCCGCACCGTCACCCCCCGCTCCACCTGCACCAGCCAGGGGAAGAGGTTGGCGGTGAACTCGACCTCCGGCACCACCACCGTCGCGCCGGCCGGCAGCGCCGCCGCGACCGGGCCCAGCAACTGGGAGACCGTGCTGCCGACCGCGACATCGGCCGTCGGCACGCCGACCAGGCTGGCGAAGGCCGTCCGGGACCGCCCGGCCGACTCCTCCCAGCCCTCCGACGAGGTACGTCCCACCCGCCAGTCGGCCAACGCCGCCTGCAACGCCGTCCAGGCCGGCTCGGGCGGCAGCCCGTAGGCCGCCGTGTTCAGCCAGCCGGGTTCCGGATGCCACAACTTCCGCGCCTGTTCCAACTCCATGATGTCGACGCTATTGCGCCGGACGTGTCCGGGGCAGGGCCAATCCATCGACGGTGGCCGCCACCTTCGGTGCAGTGGCGGTGACGGTACGGGTCAACCCACGTTGGCCGGGCCGAGGACGCTCTTCAGATCGCCCATCAGCGCGGTGGTGGCGGCGACCCGGAACGGCCCGAGCCGCAGCGTGGTGGTCTTGCCGCCGTTGAGCAGCTTGACGTGCACCTCGGTGTCGCCCGGGTGCAGCACCAGCGTCTCCTTGAGCCGCTCCACCAACGGGGGAGTACACCGGTGCACCGGAATGGTCAGGATGACCGGCTTGCTCCCCGGGGTGCTGCTGACATCCGGCATCTGCATGTCCATCGCCATGATGCGCGGGGTGTCGTCTCGACGGTCCACCCGCCCCTTGACCACCACGATCGCGTCCTCGGCGATGTACTGGCCGATCACCTCGTACGTGTTCGGGAAGAACAGGGTCTCCACGCCGCCGGCGAGGTCTTCCAGGGTGGCCGACGCCCAGGCCCGGCCCTGCTTGGTGACCCGGCGCTGCACGCCGGAGAGGATGCCGGCAAGGGTGATCACCGCCCCGTCCGGAACGGTGCCCTCCTCGGAGAGGGAGGCGATGGTGCAGTCCGCCGCCGCGCCGAGCACGTGCTCCAGGCCGAACAGGGGGTGGTCGGAGACGTAGAGGCCGAGCATCTCGCGCTCGAAGGCGAGCTTGTCCCGCTTGTCCCACTCGGCCTCGCCGATGATGGGCATGACCGTGGTGCTGCCGGTGGCCTCGGCGTCGCCGAAGCCGGCGCCGAAGAGGTCGTACTGGCCGACGGCCTCCTTGCGCTTGACGTCGGCGTACGCGTCGATGGCGTCGGCGTGCACGACGAGCAGGCCCTTGCGGGGGTGCTGCATCGAGTCGAACGCCCCGGCCTTGATCAGCGATTCGATGGTCTTCTTGTTGCAGACCACCGCGTCGACCTTCGACAGGAAGTCGTAGAAGTCGACGTAACCGCCCTTCTCCTGGCGGCAGCGCATGATCGCGGCGACCACGTTCGCGCCGACGTTGCGGATCGCGGCGAGGCCGAACCGGATGTCCTTGCCGACCGGGGTGAACGGCCCGGCCGAGGTGTTGACGTCGGGTGGCAGGACCTGGATGCCCATCCGACGGCACTCAGCCAGGTAGAGCGCCATCTTGTCCTTGTCGTCGCCCACCGAGGTGAGCAGCCCGCCCATGTACTCGGCCGGGTAGTGCGCCTTCAGGTAAGCCGTCCAGTAGGAGACCAGCCCGTAGGCGGCGGAGTGCGCCTTGTTGAAGGCGTACCCGGCGAACGGGACCAGCACGTCCCACACCGCCTGGATGGCCTCGTCGGAGTAGCCGCGCTCGCGGCAGCCGTCCCGGAACGGGACGAACTCCTTGTCGAGGATCTCCTTCTTCTTCTTGCCCATCGCCCGACGCAGCAGGTCTGCCTGGCCGAGGGTGTAGCCGGCGAGGATCTGCGCGGCGCGCTGCACCTGCTCCTGGTAGACGATCAGGCCGTGGGTGGGGGCAAGGATCTCCCGCAGCGGCTCCTCCAGCTCCGGGTGGATCGGGGTGATCTCCTGAAGGCCGTTCTTGCGCAGCGCGTAGTTGGTGTGCGAGTCCACGCCCATCGGGCCGGGCCGGTAGAGCGCCAGGACGGCGGAGATGTCCTCGAAGTTGTCCGGCTTCATCAGCCGCAACAGCGAGCGCATCGGCCCGCCGTCGAGCTGGAACACCCCGAGGGTGTCGCCCCGGGCAAGCAGGTCGTAGGCGGCCTGGTCGTCCAGCGGCAGCCCCAGCAGGTCGAGTTCCTTGCCGTGGTTGAGCTGGATGTTCTTGACCGCGTCGTCGATGATCGTCAGGTTGCGCAGGCCGAGGAAGTCCATCTTCAACAGCCCGAGCGACTCGCAGGTCGGGTAGTCGAACTGGGTGATGATGGCCCCGTCGGCGTCGCGGCGGGTCAGCGGGATGTGGTCGATGATCGGCTCGGCGGACATGATGACGCCGGCGGCGTGTACGCCGGTCTGCCGGATCAGCCCCTCGATGCCCTTCGCGGTGTCGATCACCTTGCGTACGTCCGGGTCGGACTCGTACAGGCCGCGGATCTCCCCGGCCTCGGCGTAGCGGGGGTGCTTCGGGTCGAAGATGCCGGTGAGCGGGATGTCCTTGCCCATCACGGCCGGCGGCATCGCCTTGGTGATCCGGTCGCCGACGGCGTACGGGAAGCCGAGCACCCGGGCCGAGTCCTTGATCGCGGCCTTCGCCTTGATCGTGCCGAAGGTGGCGATCTGGGCGACCTTGTCCTCGCCCCACTTGTCGGTGACGTACTTGATCACCTCGCCGCGCCGACGCTCGTCGAAGTCGATGTCGACATCCGGCATGGAGACGCGCTCGGGGTTGAGGAACCGCTCGAAGATCAGCCCGTGCAGGATCGGGTCCAGGTCGGTGATGCCCAACGCGTACGCGACCAGGGAGCCAGCGGCCGAACCACGGCCCGGCCCCACCGCGATGCCCTGGTTCTTCGCCCACTGGATGAAGTCGGCGACCACGAGGAAGTACGACGGGAAGCCCATCTGGTTGATGACGCCCAGCTCGTACTCGGCCTGCACGAGGTGGCCCTCGGGGATACCGCCCGGGTAGCGGCGGGCCAGACCGACGAAGGTCTCCTTGCGGAACCAGGACTCCTCGGTCTCCCCCTCCGGGACCGGGAAGCGCGGCATCAGGTTGTGGAACTCGAACATCCCGGCCGGGTCGACCTTCTCGGCGATCAGCAGGGTGTTGCGGCAGCCCTCCAGCCACAACTCCGAGGAGTCCACGGCGCGCATCTGGTCGGCGGACTTGATGAAGTAGCCACCGCCCTCGAAACGGAACCGGTTCGGGTCGGCGACGTTGCTGCCGGTCTGCACGCAGAGCAGCACGTCGTGCGCCTCGGCCTGCGCCTCGTGGGTGTAGTGCGAGTCATTGGTGACCACCGGCGGGATGCCGAGCTTCTTGCCGATCTCGGTGAGCCCCTCGCGGACCCGCTGCTCGATGCTCAGCCCGTGGTCCATCAGCTCCAGGAAGTAGTTCTCCTTGCCGAAGATGTCCTGGTAGGCGGAGGCGACCTTGAGGGCCTCGTCGAACTGGCCGAGCCGCAGCCGGGTCTGCACCGCGCCCGAGGGGCAGCCGGTGGTGGCCATGATCCCCTCGGCGTGCTCGGCGATCAGCTCCATGTCCATCCGGGGCCACTTGACGTAGTGGCCCTCCATAGAGGCTCGGGAGTTGAGGGTGAAGAGGTTCTTCAAGCCCTGCGCGTTCTTCGCCCACAGGGTCTTGTGGGTGATCGCGCCGTTACCGGAGATGTCGTCGCTCTTCTGCTCCGGTCGGCCCCACTTCACCCGCGCCTTGTGATAGCGCGACTCCGGCGCGACGTACGCCTCGACGCCCAGGATCGGGGTGATCCCGGCGGCCATCGCCTGCTTGTAGAAGTCGTTCGCGCCGTGCATGTTGCCGTGGTCGGTCATCGCGACCGCCGACATGCCCAGCCGGTTGGCCTCGGCGAAGAGGTCCTTGAGCCGGGCCGCGCCGTCGAGCATCGAGTATTCCGTGTGCACGTGCAGATGCGCGAACGAATCGCCCATGTGTGGCGCCCCCCGGGTCGGTTTCATGGGTTGTCGAGGTCGGTCGGCTCACCCTATCCCCGGCCCGACGGCGACCTCCAGCAGCCGCGCGGGGCGGACCGCGACGGGTGGTGTGGGTCTCCCCGGCCAGAAACAATGATGTGCCGGCTGGCAATAGTGTGTGGCACACAGTATTGTGTGAAGCATGGTGACCGACGACATTCTGCGGACCCATCTCCAGGAGCTGCGCCGGGGCACGGTGGTGGTGGCGAGCCTGGTCGCGCTGCGCCAGCCGGGCTACGGCTACGCACTGCTCCAGCGGCTCACCGATCACGGCTTCCCGGTGGACGCCAACACGCTCTACCCTCTGCTGCGCCGACTCGAGGAGCAGGGGTTGCTGACCAGCGAGTGGAACACCGAGGAACGCCGGCCGCGGAAGTTCTACCGGACCAGCGAGGACGGCGAGACGGTGCTGCGCCTGCTGCTGACCGACCTCGCCGCCGTGCAGAAATCCCTCACCGGCCTGATCGAAGGAGTGGACCGATGAGTTCCCTGACCGACCGCTACCTCGCCGCTACCCTGCGCGCGGTGCCGGCCCCCCGGCGGGAGGAGCTCGCCGCCGAGCTACGGGGCTCGATCGAGGACATGATCGAGGCCCGGACCGACGCCGGGCGGGACGCTGGCTCCGCCGAGCGGGAGGTGCTCACCGAGCTCGGCAGCCCGGAGCGGCTCGCCGCCCGGTACGCCGACCGCCGGTTGCAGCTCATCGGCCCCACCTACTACCTGCACTGGCAACGGCTGCTGCAGCGGCTACTCACCTTCGTCCCGGCGCTGGTGGGCACGATCGTCGGGGTGGTCCGGGCGTCCTCCGGGGGCGACCTGGGTGCCACGCTCACCGCCGGGCTGTCCGCCGCCTTCGAGGTCGCCATCCAGATCGCGTTCTGGGTCACCCTGGCCTTCGCCATCATCGAACGCACCGACAAGTCGCTGAAGCTGCCGGCGTGGACGGTCGACCAACTGCCCGAGATGCCGGCGAAGCGGGACATGACGCTGCCCGACATCACCGCCTCCGTCCTCCTGCTGCTCTTCACGGCGGCCTTCCTGCCCTGGCAGCACTTCTGGTCGTGGGCGAGGGAGACCACCGGCGAGCGCATCCCGCTGCTCGATCCGGCGCTGTGGCGATCATGGCTGCCGGTGCTGGTCGCCGTGCTGCTGGCCGGCGTGGTCGTCGAGTTGGTGAAATACCGCATCGGTCGCTGGACCTGGCCGCTGGTCGCGGCGAAGGTGGCGCTGGACCTGGCGTTCATGGTGCCCTTGGTCTGGCTGCTGCTCGACGACCGGCTGCTCAATCCCGACCTGGTGCGCCGCTACACGTGGCTGCAGGACGAGGGCAACTGGGAGGCGGTCACCACCATCGCGGTCATCACGACGGTGGTGATCGTGGTCTGGGACCTCATCGAGGGCGCCATCCGGGCCCGCCGCACCGACTGACCCGGTGCCGGCCCGGCCCGTCGTCGCGGACGTGCCGGGCCGCCACCGCGGCGGGTCAGAGTGGGTACGGTGCCGGCGCGGACATCGGCCGGTCCGTCGAGACCCGCTCGAACGGCATCGGGGTGCCACCCGTCCACCGGTACAGGGTGGCGGTGGCGTCCTGGCGGCGCTGCCCGTCCACCACGATCCGCCCGCCGTCGACCACGTAGAAGCTGCCGTCACCGAGCGACTCCAGCCCCCGGCTGCCGGGCGACATCCAGCCCCGCACCCCGGTGCGCCGGTCGGACAGCCCGCCGGGGGCCAGGGTGGCGAGCTGGCCGGTCTCCCCCGCCGGCTGCCCCCGCACCGCCCCCCGCCGGGGCGGGACCGCCCCGTCGACGACGTAGAGCGAGTAGTTCGGCCAGCCCCGCTTCTCGCCCGGGTACACGGCCATCAACCAGTTGCCGGTGTGCCGGTCGTACTCCAGGTTCTGCACGCCGTAGGCGGTGTTCCCGGTGCGGACGAAGACCTTGTCGTCGGCGGCCAGGGGGCCGCTGCGGTGCAGGCGTCGCTGGTTGAGCGGCCGGGCCCAACGCTCCCAGCCGCGCACGTCGTAGGCGAGCAGCACCTGGTGGTCGTTGTCGCGCCGGCGAGTGTCGGGGTAGACGCCGTAGGCCACCATCAGCACCTCCCCGCCGTCCGGGTCACCCAGCGGGGGCCCGAACGAGATCCCGTCCACGCCGCTGGCGCCGTGGCGGTGCCGCCGGGACGCTCCGGTCTCCCCCTCGGTACGGGCCGGGCGGGCGGCGACGTCCTCGGTGACGTCCCGCAGGTGCACGGTGGTCAGCACCCCGCCGTTCTCGGCGTCGATGCCGACCCGGTCGATCCGGGTGCCGTCGAAGATCGCCACATAGAAGGCGCCGGCGCTCCGGTACTCCAGGGAGCCGTACACCCGGCCGTCACGCGGGTCGAGGTCGAGGTCGCCCAGGTGCCCGGTGATCCCGGTGACCGTGCCGAGCACCCGGCCGGTGAGGTTCGTTCTGACCAGCGCCTCAGTGAACGACCAGTAGATGACCCCGCGCCGCCGGTCGACCGCCACGCCCTGCACGTGCGAGGTGGGCCAGGAGCCGCCGTAGATCGTCTCCGGCAGCCCGCCGGGGCGTTGGCGGGGGCGGGCATCGGCCCGGGACGGCCGGTCCGGCAGCCGGTCGGCCAGGGCGCCCACACCGAGCGGGGAGAGGACGCCGCGGGCCGACTGGCCCAGCACGTTGACCGGGGCGAGCGCCGCCACGAGCGGCAGCACGGCCGCAACGACGACGGCTACGGCGTTCCTGCGCACTGCCTCTCCGAACTGCTCCGGTGGACCCGACGGTCCCAGACGCTATCCGGAGAGCGGGAAGAACACGGCCAACCGGGGGTGAAGCGTACCGACGCGATGGCCGACGGCGCGGCCGGGGTCAGCAGGGGACGGTGTCCCAGCCTGCGGGCAACGCCGGCACCGGCCAGGCGGGGTCGGGACGCCAACGCGACCACGCCGGATCCCACCAGCGCTCCCCCGCGTCGAGCAGCGCGGCGATCCGGTCCCCCTCCGCGCGGATGGCCTCCGCCATCCCCGGGTAGCGCCCCTCCACCATGCGCTGGGCGAACATCTCGACGTCCTTGAAGACGTACCGATCGGTGTCGGCGGCCCACCACAGGTCCAGCTCGTGGTCGAGGGTGTCCACGCCGATCGGGGTACGCCTCGGCGGGTCCTGGAGGTTGAAGTACCAGCCGGCGAACTCCCGCCGCGGGCCGGTCCAGAACACGTCGACGGAGTGCGCCTCGCCGGGGCGGTGCAGCATCAGCTTGCCGTGCCCCCGCCACGCCCGCGCCCCGGCCAACTGCCACGGATGCCGGCCGCAGGGGAAGCTCCCGTGCTCGGGAAAGCCGAACTCGGCCCCGGTGGGCAGGTAGAGGGCGAGCAGGTCGGGCGTGTCGCAGACGCAGATCGTCGGTACGGCGAACCAGACCTCGGCGCGCAGGATCTCGCGCCGGACGACCACGTCGCCCGGCGCGAACCGCCGCTGCCCCCCGGCCGCCACGGCTCAGTCGACCGCGGCCAGGATCTCGTCGGAGACGTCGAAGTTGGCGTAGACGTTCTGCACGTCGTCGCAGTCCTCGAGGACGTCGATCAGCTTGAAGATCTTGCGGGCGCCGTCCTCGTCCAGCGGCACATTCATGCTGGGGATGAGGGAGGACTCGGCCGACTCGTACTCGATGCCGGCGTCCTGCAGGGCGGTGCGCACGGCGATCAGGTCGGCCGGTTCGGAGACCACCTCGTACGCCTCGCCGAGGTCGTTGACCTCCTCCGCGCCGGCGTCGAGGACGGCCATCATCACGTCGTCCTCACTGGTGTCGGCCTTGGGGACGATCACCACGCCCTTGCGGGAGAACATGTACGACACCGAGCCGGCATCAGCGAGCGAACCGCCGTTGCGGGTCAGCGCGGTACGCACCTCGGTCGCCGCCCGGTTGCGGTTGTCCGTCAGGCACTCGATGAGCATCGCGACGCCGCTCGGGCCGTACCCCTCGTACATGATGGTCTGCCAGTCGGCGCCGCCGGCTTCAAGGCCGGAGCCGCGCTTGACCGCCCGCTCGATGTTGTCGTTCGGTACGGAAGTCTTCTTCGCCTTCTGGATGGCGTCGTAGAGCGTCGGGTTGCCGGAGGGATCACCGCCGCCGGTGCGGGCCGCGACCTCGACATTCTTGATCAGCTTGGCGAACATCTTGCCGCGCTTGGCGTCGATCACGGCCTTCTTGTGCTTGGTGGTCGCCCACTTTGAGTGGCCGGACATCTGCTACCTCCGTCTGTTGATCACGCCTGCGTCGACGGCCCGCGCCACTCCACCGCTGCACCGACGAGGACAACGGCCGGCTCCGCGTGGAGGGCCGCAGCGGGCGCGGAGCCCTGCCGAACCGCGGCAATCCTACCGAGACGGCACCCCTCGGCGTCACACCCGCCACCGCCGGCCTGCGCCGGGGCGCCCCGGCCCGGATGACGGGCATCCGACACCCTCCGCGTGCCCCACGCCGGACGTGACAGCACGCCTACGCCGCACACGGCACTCGCGGTGCGACTCACAGCGCCGCTGACCTGCGCGATTACCGCCGTCCGGTCGGCTCGTCCGCCGAACGGCGTGCCGAACCCGACCTCGGGTCGCCCTTCCTCTGCCCTGTCCACTCCTGCCACCAGTGGTGATCGCCCGATAACGTGGGGTCGCTTCGCATCCGGACCGGGAGGGCCCCCGTGCTCGAAACCTTCGACGAATTCTCCGCCGGGCTGACGATGATCGGCCCCGACGGGGTGGACGCGCTGAACGGTTTCTCCCTCACCGTCGAGCTGCCCGCCGCGCACGACCTGAAACTGCCCGACGGGCTGCGACGCATCGTGGGCGCCCGCCTCTACCGCGCGGTGGCCGAGGTCCTGGAGGCCTCCGAGCTGTACGAGGTCGACACCCTGCAGCTCGACTGGTCCGAGGGCGACATCGGCGTGGTCTACAAGGAGCCGTCCTTCGGCTTCCGCATCGACATCCGGCGGGACCTCCGGATCACCCTCAGCCGCTCCGGATCGTCACTGCGGCTGTTCCACAACTGGTACCGCCTCCTGATGCCGTACATCCAGGGTCTGGTGTCCCGGATCGCCATCGATCTGACCGAGGTGGTGGAGTCGGACTTCGACCTGCAACCGCTGCGGGCCGGCTGCCGTTTCTCGCTGATCGTCTACGACTTCATCCCGGTACGCGGGCAGAAGCCGGTGAGCAGTCACGAACTGATCGGCCCGCTGCTGGCCCGCCGCCCCGACGAGAACGGTCGATTCCGTCCCGTGCTCGCCGGCCGGGACGCCGCCAGTTCGCTGCGCACCGGCCGGCTGGACCTGAAGGTGTCCAACTTCCGGGAGGCCGCCCCCGGCGTGCACCTGCGCGAGATCTACGACATCCAGGCGCCTGGCAACCAGGGTTACCGGGGCATCTGGCTCGATTTCCACTGCATCGCCGAGACCATCGACGGGGACGACTCGGCGCCCGGCTCCCGGCTGGCGCCCCACCCGGAATTCCTGCTGGAGCACTACGAGGTCCCCTACCGCGATTTCTTCCGTGACCGGGTGGTCAGCGGGTTCATGGCCGACTTCTTCAAGGACTGGAACTTCTCCTGTGCGGTCGGGGCGATGCCGTGACCCAGGACACCGTCAACGTCCTCCAGATCGTCGGGCTGGCGATCACCCTGACGTTCAGCGTCGTCGCGCTGGCGCTCTCCTGGCAGAACAACCGGGCCTCCGCGCAGGAGGCCCGGATCGCCGGGCAGCAGTTGGAGACGTCCGTGGTGCCGGTCGCGATGATTCAAGACTCCCGACTGACCTGGCGGAGTCAGGACCTGATCGTGCTCTCCGTCCGGCTCCGCAACGTGGGGGCCGGACCGATGCTCGGCCTGCACATCGCCGGCATCCGGCTCGACCGGGCCACGCTGGGCTTCGCCGAGCTGGCCGGGCCCAAGGCGGACGTGGTGCAGCCGGCGACCGACGTCGAGCAGCGCCTGCGCTTCACCCACCCGCCACGCATCCCCGCGCAGGGCTCCCTGACGGTGGACGTCCGCTACTTCGACGTCCTCGGCCACCAGCACGACAAGTCCCTCAACCTGATCGTCTCCGCCGGTTCGGGCAGCGGCACCATGACCGGCTTCCTGCCCGCCCGGGTCACCCGCCGCCTGACGTAGGAGCCTGCTGGTGTCGAAGCTGATCCTCGGGCGTGCCGCGGTCCGCCGCCTCGACCCTAAGCCGGCGGCTAGGAGCCGCTTCGCCCAGCGGCGGCCGAGCGTCACCGGCGCGCGCATCCGGCAGGGCGTCGGTGAACAGCACGTCGTCGAGGACGACGCGCTGGGCACGGTGGTCGCCTCCGACGACGACAGCCACCTGATGACCGTCGCGCCCACCGGTGCCGGCAAGGGCCGAGACGTGATCATCCCCAACCTGCTGACGTACGAGGGATCGGTCGTGGTGTTCGACCCCAAGGGCGAGAACTACGACGTCACGCACGAACACCGGAGGACCGTCCTCGGCAACGAGATCGTCCTGCTGGATCCGTTCGGGGCCAGCCACAGCGGCCGGGACGCGCGGGGCTCGCTCAACCCGTTCGACGTGTTCGACGCGTTGCGCCGCGAGGACAAGGCCACCGCCGAGGAGGCGGAGGACTTCGGCCGGGTGCTCTCCGACATCCTCATGGGTGGCCAGCGCTCGCTCACCGACCCGTTCTGGGACGAGATGGCCCAGTTGCTGATCGGCGGGCTGACCGCTGACCTGATGACCGGCCAGCCGGACCGCCAGAACTCCCTGCACGAGCTGCGCGCCCAACTCTTCGACAGCGACCTGCGCTACCGGCTGAGCGTGGCGCTGGACACTCGGGGAAAGAAAATGCCGCCCGGCACCCGGCAGGAGTTCGAGATGCTGGTGAGCATGGAGGCCGACAAGACCTTCTCCGGCATCCTGGCCACCGCGGCCCAACAGTTGGCACCGTTCAGCTCCCAACGCACGGTGGATGCCACCACCACGACGAGCTTCCGCCTCACCGACCTGGTGGACCCGGCCCGGCGGATCTCGATCTACGTGGTGATTCCCCCGCACAAGCTGCGGACCCACCAGCGGCTACTCCGCGCCTGGGTCGGCTGCCTGCTCTACTACGTGATGAACAGCCGGTCGGTGAACCAGTCCCGGTTGCTCTTCCTCATCGACGAGGCGGCCCAGCTGGGCCGGTTCTCGCTGCTGCAGGACGCGATCACCCTGCTGCGCGGGTACGGGCTGCGGACCTGGACCTTCTGGCAGGACCTGGCCCAGCTCACCAGCCTCTACGAGGTGGCGGGCGAGACGATGATCAACAACTCGGGGGTGTTGCAGGTGTTCGGCCCGGCCAACTTCGGCGCCGCTCGTGACCTGTCCAACCGGCTCGGCTGCAACGTCGGCGAGTTGCTGCAACTCTCGCCGCAGGAGCAGGTGGTCGCCTTCAAGAGCGAGTGGCCGACGCGGATGACCCGGTTCAACCACCTCACCGACCCGGTGCT
This sequence comes from Micromonospora sp. RTGN7, assembly GCF_033804645.1. Classification (NCBI taxonomy): domain Bacteria; kingdom Bacillati; phylum Actinomycetota; class Actinomycetes; order Micromonosporales; family Micromonosporaceae; genus Micromonospora; species Micromonospora sp. RTGN7. The sequence continues at coordinate 126,243 of NZ_JAPZLF010000012.1, forward strand.
GCGGGGCTGGGCCCGCCCCAACCCCCGGCACCACTGACCGCCCGGCGCCACCGGGCCGACCCGCCGGCGTGCGGCGCCCGGCGTGCAGCGCCCGGCGTGCAGCGCCCGGCGTGCAGCATCCCCGAACCGGGTGCCGCTCGCCGGTCACGCCGTGGCGCGGACCAGGTCCACGAAGTAGCGGTGCAGGCGCAGGTCGCCGGTCAGCTCCGGGTGGAACGAGGTGGCCAGCAGGTTACCCTGCCGGACCGCGACGACCCGCCCGGCCGACGGCCCCTCGGTCACCTCACCGAGAACGTCGACGCTCGCGCCGACCCGCTCGACCCACGGCGCCCGGATGAACACCGCGTGGAACGGCCCGCCCTCGACCCCGGCGATCGTCACCGGCGCCTCGAAGGAGTCGACCTGCCGGCCGAACGCGTTGCGCCGGACCGTCATCTCGATGCCGGCGAAGCCGTGCTGGTCGGGGCGGCCGTCCAGCACCTCGGTGGCCAGCATGATCATGCCGGCGCAGGAGCCGTAGACCGGCATCCCGACGGCGATCCGCTTGTCGATCGGCTCACGCATCTCGAAGATGTCGGCGAGCTTGCTGATGGTGGTGGACTCGCCCCCGGGGATCACCAGGCCGTCGACCGCGTCCAACTCCTCGGGTCGCCGGACCGGGCGGGCGTCGGCGCCCGCGCCGGTCAGGGCCGCGACGTGCTCACGGACATCGCCCTGGAGCGCGAGCACGCCGATCACGGGGGCCGTCACGGTCGCTCCTCTACTCGGGTGCTGTTAAGAAGGGGCCCCTCCTCTACCGGAGGCGTTAAGAAGGTGCCCTTCCCTACCGTTACCAGCCGCGCTCGGCCAGCCGGTGCGGCTGCGGGATCTCGTCGACGTTGATGCCGACCATCGCCTCGCCGAGGCCGCGGGAGACCTTGGCCAGCACGTCCGGGTCGTCGTGGAAGGTGGTGGCCTTGACGATCGCGACGGCCCGCTCGGCCGGGTTGCCGGACTTGAAGATGCCGGAACCGACGAAGACGCCCTCCGCGCCGAGCTGCATCATCATGGCAGCGTCGGCCGGGGTCGCGATGCCGCCGGCGGTGAAGAGCACCACCGGGAGCTTGCCGGTCTCGGCGATCTCCTTGACCAGATCGTACGGGGCCTGAAGCTCCTTGGCCGCGACGAACAGCTCGTCGGTCGGCAGCGTCTGGAGCCGGCGGATCTCCTGGCGGATCTTGCGCATGTGGGTGGTGGCGTTGGAGACGTCACCGGTGCCGGCCTCGCCCTTGGAACGGATCATGGCCGCGCCCTCGGTGATCCGGCGCAGCGCCTCGCCCAGGTTGGTCGCCCCGCAGACGAAGGGGACGGTGAACGCCCACTTGTCGATGTGGTTGGCGTAGTCCGCCGGGGTCAGCACCTCGGACTCGTCGACATAGTCCACGCCGAGCGCCTGGAGGATCTGGGCCTCGACGAAGTGGCCGATACGGGCCTTGGCCATCACCGGAATCGAGACGGCGTTGATGATGCTGTCGATCATGTCGGGGTCACTCATCCGGGACACCCCGCCCTGGGCGCGGATGTCGGCGGGCACCCGCTCCAGGGCCATCACCGCGACGGCTCCGGCGTCCTCTGCGATCTTGGCCTGCTCGGCGGTGACCACGTCCATGATCACGCCACCCTTGAGCATCTCGGCCATGCCGCGCTTCACGCGGGCGGTGCCGACGACGGTGGTGGCGCCGGCGTTCGGGGAAGTGGTGTCGGGCACGGGTTATCGCTCCTCGGCGTGCTCTGGGGGGTGACTCAGGCTGAATGTTACGACGGGATCAACGCCGCTCCGACAGCCAATCAGACCCCGGGTGGCCTGCTCTGTGGCCGGCATCACCTCGCCACGGAGAGTCAGGCGGGCACATCGGCGGGGAGCGCGACGGTCGGGTCGTCGATGTCGAAGTAGCGCGGCCAGGGGTGCCGTCGACCCATCCGCAACAACCGCACCACCGGTCGGCCGCGCGCCGCACGGGCGTCACGGACCAGGTCAGTGTGCACCTGGCGGGCCAGGGCGAGCCGCCGGCTCGCGGCGATCACCGTCTCGCATTCCGGGTCGGCCGGGTCCAGCCGTACCGCCCGCAGCTGCCGGGTGAGGTCGTTCTCCGCGGCCTCCCGCTCCTCCGGCTCCGCGTCGAGGGCGATCCGCGCCGCCGCGTACAGCTCGACGCCGTAGCGCCGCTCCGCCAGCACCGCGGCGGCGGCGGCCCGGCGCAGCAGGTGCGCCTCGAGGGCCCGGGCCGCGGCCTCCGCGCGCAGGCGCAACCGATCGACCCGGCCGGCGGTCCAGATCAGGTACGCCGAGATCAGCCCGACGACCAGACTCGCGCCCACCCACCACCACATGCCCGGCATCGTAGTGCTGCTCCGTTCGCCTCCGGCCGGGGCGTGACCCGCCCCGACACCCGCGTCACACCGGCACCACCGGCCTACACCGGCACCACCGGATATCACCGGCCACGGCGGTCAGCCCAGCTCCGCCCACTCCTGGTCGATGACCCGCCCGTCGGTCGCCTCGATCGCCGCCGCGTACACCTCCACGACCCGCCGGGCGACCACCGGCCAGTCGAAGGACATCACCACCTGGTCGCCGCAGGCGGTCAGCGCGGCCCGCCGCGCCGGGTCGTCGAGCAGCTCGACCAGGGTCGTTTGCAGCGCCGCCGCGTCCCCGGTGGGGAAGAGCTGCCCGGCCCGGCCCCCGTCGAGCACCCGGCGGAACGCGTCCAGGTCGCTGGCCACGACCGTGGTGCCGGCGGCCAGCGCCTCGGTCAGGATCATCCCGAACGACTCCCCCCCGGTGTTCGGGGCCACGTAGAGGTGGACGCTGCGCAGCATCCGCGCCTTGTCCTCCTCGGGGACCAGACCGAGGAAGGTGACCCGGTCGCGCAGCTCGGCGGGGAACCGCCCGAACAGGTCGTCCGGGTCGCCCGGCCCGGCCACCAGCAGCCGCAGCCCGGGGCGGGATCGGGCCAGCTCGACGAAGGCGTCGCGCAGGATCGGGAAGCCCTTGCGAGCCTCGGTGAACCGGCCGAGGAAACCCAGCGTGCCGCCGGCACCGGCGGCGCACTCCCCCGGCCAGCCGGGCAGTGGCGTGGCGTGGCTGAACTTGACGACGGCGACCCCGTTGGGGATCTCCACCGCGCCCCCGTCCATGTGCTCCACCTGCACCTTACGGGCCAGGGCACTCACCGCGATCCGGGCGGTGATCCGCTCCAGCACGATCTGCAACAGGCCCTGCGCCGCGGAGAGCACCCGGGACCGGGTCATCGCGGTGTGGAAGGTCGCCACCACCGGCCCCCGGGCCGAGAGCACCGCGAGCATCGACAGGCTCAGCGTCAGCGGTTCGTGCACGTGCAGCACGTCGAAGTCGCCCCGGGCGATCCACCGCCGCACCCGGGTGGTGGAGACCGGGCCGAACGCGATCCGGGCCACCGACCCGTTGTACGGCAGCGGCACGGCCCGGCCCGCCGACACCACGTACGGCGGGAGCGGAGAGTCCTCGTCGGCCGGCGCGAGGACGCTCACCTCGTACCCGAGCCCGATCAGCGCCTCAGCCAGGTCTATGACGTGGTTCTGCACCCCGCCGGGCACGTCGAAGGAGTACGGGCACACGATGCCGATCCGCATTCCAGCGCCCTTCCGCCTCAGACCGTCCCGGTGGCGGCCGGCGGCGTGGAGACGGGTCGCGGCCCATCGTCGCCGCTGCCCCGCTGGTCCAGCCACATCCGCTGCAACATGTGCCAGTCTTCCGGATGTCGGGCGATGCCCGCCGCCAGACGGTCGGCAATTCGCTGGGTCAGCTCCCGGACCCGCTGCTCGAGCGACCCGCGCTCCTGCCCGGGCACGGGCAGCGGGCCCTCGAGCGAGGCGCACGCCGCGTCCGTTTCGTACCATAACGAGGCGACGTAGAGCGGGGCTCCGGTGCGGATCGCCAACAGCGCCGGGCCGGCCGGCATCCGGGTCCGCGCGCCGAAGAAGTCGACCTCGATCCCCCGGGCGGAGAGGTCCCGGTCGGCCAGCAGCGGCACCACCGTACCGGCCCCCAGCCGGTCCACCAGCACGTCGAACGCGGGCCGCTCGCCGCCCTGGGTGGGCAGTATCTCCATGCCCAGGCCCCGTCGAAAGGCGAGGAATCGCTGGTAGACGCCCTCGGGCTTGAGTCGTTCGGCGACCGTGGTGATCGGCCAGCCGGTGGCGGCCACCCAGGCGCCGGCGGCGTCCCAGTTGCCGGCGTGCGGCAGCGCCACCACCGCGCCCCGGCCGGCGGCGACGTCCGCGGCGAGCAGGTCGACCCCCTCGGGGGCGAGCCGGAACCCGGCGAGGATCTGCTCCCGGCTCAGCGCGGGCAGCCGGAACGCCTCCATCCAGTACCGGGCATACGAGCGCAGCCCGCGCCGGAGCAGGTCGTTCAGCTCGGCCTCGGGCAACTCCGGGCCGACCACCCGGCGCAGGTTGGCGCGCAGCCGGGCCGTACCCCCGCCGCCGGAGCGGTGGGCGCGGTCGGCGCCCGCCCGGAACGCCGCAGCGACGACGGGCCGGGGTAGCGCGCGGACCAGTCGCCAGCCGGCGACGTAGCCGAGCTCGGTGAGGTTCACCCCTGCCGCCCGCCCGGGGTGTCCGCGCGGGCCTGCCGGTAGACGTGTGCCATCCGCTGGCCCACGGTGAAGATCGAGAGGGCGGCCAGCAGCCAGAGCGCGATCTGCAGGGCGTACGGGACGCCGACACCGGTGAGGATTCCGCCCACACCGACGATGAGCAGCCGCTCGGTGCGCTCAGCGATGCCCACGTTGCAGGTCATCCCGAGCCCCTCGGCGCGGGCCTTGACGTAGGAGACCAGGCCGCCGGCGGCCAGGCAGAGCAGCGCGGCGGCGACCCCGGCGTGGTCTCCCTGGGTGGCCAGCCAGAACGCGACCGCGCCGAAGACTGCGCTGTCGGCCACCCGGTCCATGCTCGAGTCGAGGAACGCCCCGAATCTCGTCGAGCCGCCGCTCATCCGGGCCATCGTCCCGTCGAGCAGGTCGGTGAGCGCGAAGAACGTCACGATGATGGCGCCGGCAACCAGGTGGCCGCGGGCGCCGAGGCCGAGCGCACCGGCGAGCACCCCGAGGGTGCCGGTCACGGTGACAGCGTTGGGGGACACACCTGCACGGAGCAGGCCGCGTGCGATCGGTTCGACGATGCGGGTCATCCCCGCCCGGACCGACACTTGGAAGATCTTCGCCATGGCGGTCCCCACGATAACGGCCGTCCCCCGGTGACGGTACGCCCCGGGTCGCCGACCCGCCCGGGGAAGTCTTGTGCGTGGCCCGCAAACGGGTGTGAGATCGAGCCTGGGAGTGAGTCAGCTCACCCTCGGAGCCGTTGCGTACCCGCCGCCCGGCAGGTCACCGGAGGATGTCGCCGCGGAACCCGTACCGGGGCCGCTTCCCCGTCGTGCGCGGCGGTCGCCACCAACCACCGGCTGATGGAGGTGCGCCCGATGGCGCAAAAGAATCAGGACAAGGGTGCCACCGGCGGCGTGCCGGTGGTGACCGATCCCAAGAAGGTTCGCAACGTGGTGCTCGTCGGGCACTCCGGGGCCGGCAAGACGACCCTGGTCGAGGCGCTGCTCGCGGCGACCGGCACGATCGGTCGGGCCGGCACGGTCGTCGACGGCAGCACGGTCTGCGACCGCGACCCGGCCGCCGTGCGCCAGCAACGCTCGGTGAGTCTGGCCTGCGCCCCGCTGGTGCACGACGGCGTAAAGATCAACCTATTGGACACCCCCGGCTACGCCGACTTCGTCGGCGAGCTGCGCGCCGGCCTGCGGGCCGCCGACGCCGCGCTCTTCGTGGTCTCCGCCGTCGATGGGATGGACGCCGCCACGGCCGCGCTCTGGGAGGAGTGCGCCGCGGTCGGCATGCCCCGGGCGGTCGCCGTGACCCGGCTCGACCACCCACGCGCCGACTTCGACAACGCCGTGGCGCTGTGCCAGCGGGTCTTCGGCGACAACGTGCTGCCGCTGCACCTGACGATGCTCGGCGACGACGGCGAGTCGGTGGCCGGGCTGCTCGGGCTGGTCACCCGCCGGGTCCTCGACTACACCGCCGGCCTGCCGGCGCAGGTGCGCGAGCCGGAGCCGGAGCACCTGCCGGCGATCGCCGAGTCCCGCAACGAGCTGATCGAGGGGATCATCGCCGAGAGCGAGGACGAGACCCTGATGGACCGCTACCTCGCCGGCGAGGAGATCGACACCGGCGTACTCGTCGCCGACCTGGAGAAGGCCGTCGCCCGGGGGCACTTCCACCCGGTGCTGCCGGTCTGCGCGGCCACCGGCCTCGGGCTGGACGTGCTGCTCGACGGGATGGTCTCGGCGTTCCCGTCGCCGCTGGAGCACGAACTGCCCGCCATCGACGGGGTGGATGGCTCCCCCCGGCCGCCGCTGACCTGCGACCCGGACGGCCCGCTCGTCGCCGAGGTGGTCCGGACAACCGTGGACCGGCACCTCGGCCGGGTCTCCCTGGTCCGGGTCTTCTCCGGGACCCTGCGCCCCGAGCAGACGGTGCACGTCGCCGGGCACGGCATGGCCGATCGGGGTCACCCCGACCACGACGCCGACGAGCGGATCGGGCACGTCTACACCCCGCTGGGCACGGCCCTGCGTGAGGTGCCGGCCTGCGTGGCCGGCGACATCTGCGCGATCACCAAGTCCGGCAGCGCCGAGACCGGCGACACGATCTCCACCAAGGACGACCCGCTGCTCGTCGCCCCGTGGGAGATGCCCGAGCCGCTGCTGCCGGTGGCGGTCGTCGCGCGCAGCCGGGCCGACGAGGACGCCCTGGCCCGCAACCTGGCCCGGCTGGTCGCCGGGGACCCGACGCTGCGGCTGGAACGCAACCCGGAGACCCACCAGCTCGTCCTCTGGTGCATGGGCGAGGCGCACGCCGACGTGGTGCTCGACCGGCTGCGCGGTGGCGGCGTCGAGCTGGACACCGAGCCGGTCCGGGTGGCGCTACGGGAGACCCTCGCCGCCCCGGCCACCGGACACGGCCGGCACGTCAAGCAGTCCGGCGGCCACGGTCAGTACGCCGTCTGCGACATCGAGGTGGAGCCGCTGCCCCGGGGGGCCGGCGTCGAGTTCGTCGACCGGGTGGTCGGCGGGGCGGTGCCGCACCACTACGTCCCGTCGGTGGAGAAGGGCGTACGGGCCCAACTGGAGCGTGGCCTGCTCGCCGGGTACCCGGTGGTGGACCTGCGGGTGACCCTCGTCGACGGCAAGGCGCACAGCGTCGACTCCTCGGACGCGGCGTTCCAGACCGCCGGGGCGCTGGCGCTGCGCGATGCCGCCGAGAAGGGCCAGCCGACCCTGCTGGAACCGGTGGACGAGGTGGCCGTCCGGGTGCCGGACCACGTCGTCGGCGCGGTGCTGGGAGACCTCTCCGGCCGGCGCGGCCGGGTGCTCGGCACCGAGGCCGACCCGGACGCCGACGGCCGGACCGTGGTCCGCGCCGAGGTCCCGGCCACCGAACTGCTGCGGTACGCGGTCGAGCTGCGCGCGCTGACCTCCGGCACCGGCACCTTCCGCCGCCACTTCACCCGCTACGACCCGATGCCCGCCCATCTAACCGGCCAGACCCGCACCGAACACCCCCCCACCCCCTAACCCCCCCCACCCCGGCACCCCCACCCCGGCACCCCGGCACCCCCGCACCCCCGCACCCCCGCACCCCGGCACCCCCGCACCCCCGCACCCCGCGATCTTGCACTTACGGCCTGGACAACGCGATCTTGCACTTGCGGCCTCGACAAATGGCACGAAAGCCTCGTTCCGAGGGCCGCAACTGCAAGATCGACGGGGCTGGGTGGGGGTGGGGTGGGGTGGGGTGGGGTGGGTGGGGTGGGGTGGGGTGGGTGGGGTGGGGGTGGGGTGGGGGGTGGGGGTTAGGGGCGGGCTGAGGGGGTGGGGGGCATGGGCCAGTGGGGGCGGTCGGCGAAGCGGAGGGCAGCCGAGCGCAGGGCCGCCAGTTGGCGTTCCACCTCTGCGAAGTGGTCGGGGGCCAGCGGGCCGAGCGCCAGTGCGGCGGCATTCTCCTCGACCTGGGCGACGGTGCGGCAGCCCGGGATCGGCACGGTGCGGTCGCTGCGGGCCCAGATCCAGCCCAGCGCGCCCTGGGCCAGGGTGCGCCCGTCGGCGGTGAGCGCCGCCCGGGCCGCGCCGACCCGGCGCAGCCACTCCGGGGCGGGTCGGCCGCTGCGGAACCACTCCAGCCAGTTCGCCGTGGCCCCCCGCACGTCGTCGCGGGGCAGCGTGGAGCCCGCACCGTACTTGCCGGTGAGCAGCCCCATCCCCAGGGGACTGCGGTTGACGCTGGCCAGGTCGTACTTTTCGCAGGCGGCGAGCAGCTCGGGGGCGTCACGCAGCACCGACAGGGTGTGCTGCACAGCGGTGGCGTGCGGGGCGGCCTGCCCGAACCAGGTGGCCCGGTCGACCCGGTCGGTGCTCCATCCGTACGCCCGGACCAGGCCCTCGGTGACCAGTTCCTCGCCGGCACCGAGCAGCGCCTCGGCCCTCGGCACCGACAGGTCACCGAGGTGCAGCTGGTAGAGGTCGATGCGGTCGGTGCCCAGCCGGCGCAGCGAGTCGGTCACCGCCCGGCGCAGGTACTCCGGCGAGGGGTCCTCCCCGGTGGCCTGGCGGCTGCCCTCGTCGAACGTGTAGCCCCACTTGGTGGCGATCACGGCCTCGTCGCGCCGGCCGGCGAGGGCCCGGCCGAGGATCCGCTCGCCGTGCCCGGTCCCGTAGGTGTCGGCGGTGTCGAAGAGGGTCACCCCGAGTTCGAGCGCGCGGCGGACCGCGCGGACGGACTCGTCGTCGTCGACCGCGCCCCAACCCAGCGGCTGGACGCCTTCGGCCCAGGGGCCGCCGATCGCCCAGCACCCCATGCCGAGGGCGCTGACCTCGATGCCGCTGCGGCCCAACGTCCGTGTCGTCACTGCCATCGCCAGATCGTGCCATCCGGAGCCCGGTCGAGGGCAGGGGCCTCACCGAAAGGACGTGGGCGACTACGCCGGGTCAGCCCGGCCAGGCGCGGGTGAACAGCTCGCGGGTGTCGGTGAGCAACTGCGGCAGGACCTTGGTCCGCCCGATCACCGGCATGAAGTTGGCGTCGCCGCCCCAGCGGGGCACCACGTGCTGGTGCAGGTGCGCGGCGATCCCGGCACCGGCCACCCCGCCCTGGTTCATCCCCAGGTTGAACCCGTGCGCGTTGCTGACCTTGCGCACCACCCGCATCGCGGTCTGGGTGAACGCCGCCAGCTCGGTGGTCTCGGCCAGGTCCAGGTCGGTGTAGTCGGCCACGTGCCGGTAGGGGCAGACCAGCAGGTGCCCCGGGTTGTAGGGGTAGAGGTTGAGCACCGCGAACACGTGCTCACCCCGAGCCACCACCAGGCTCTCCTCCGGCGGCAGCCCCGGCCCCCGGCAGAACGGGCAGCCGGTGGGCCTCTCGTATCCACCCTCGGGCCGGTCCTCACCGGAGACGTAGGTCATCCGGTGCGGGGTCCAGAGCCGCTCCAGCCCGTCGGTCATGCCGCTGTCCGTGTGCCGTTCCTCCCCTGTCACGCCACCGATCCTACGTTCCCGGTGGCCGGCACCCCGACGCCGCACGGCGGCTGGCGCCCCGCGTCCGGGGACCCGCAGTCCGGGGCATGGCCAGGGGGATGAATAGGGGGTGAAGGTTCTTGACGCAAAGGCATTCATCGATGAAACTTACATTCCAAACGACAACGATAATCATCGATGGGAGTCGCCCCCGTGAGGACCGCATTTCGCCGGATCGGCAGAGTGCTCGCCGCCTGTGCGCTCGCCGCCGCCACCACCCTGGTCGGCCTGACCGTGACCACCGGAGCCGCGCACGCCGACGGCTGCTACACCTGGGGCCGGGGACTCACCCAGGGCTCGACCGGCGAGGACGTCCGGCAGTTGCAGATCCGGCTCGCCGGCTACCCCGGCTACAACTCGGTCCTCGGCCTCGACGGCGTGTTCGGCGCGGGGACCCGCTCGGCGGTGATCCGCTTCCAGCAGGCGTACGGCCTGGCCGCCGACGGCATCGCCGGCGCACAGACCTTCAGCAAGCTGTACGCCCTCCAGGACGACGACTGCACACCGATCAACTTCACCTACGCCGAGCTGAACCGGTGCAACAGCACCTGGGCCGGCGGCGCGGTGGCGGCGAGTACCGCGAGGTTCAACGCGCTCGTCTCGATGTGGAAGCTCCAGGCCATGCGGCACGCCCTCGGGGACGTGAACATCAACATCAGCAGCGGCTTCCGCAGCGTCGCCTGTAACAACGCGGTCGGCGGGACGTCCAACAGCCGGCACCTGTACGGCGACGGGGTGGACCTGGTCGGTTCCCCGTCGTTCTGCCGGCTGGCCCAGCAGGCCCGCTACCACGGCTTCGGGAACATCCTCGGCCCCGGCTACCCGGGCCACAGCACCCACACGCACGTTGCGGCGGTCGGCGGCTGGTCGGCGTCGAGCTGCGGCATCTGATTCGGCCGGCTCGACACAGGTGGGGCTCCTCCCGTCGCCCAGGCGACGGGAGGAGCCCCACCTCGCGTGTCAGGCCGGATCGGGGGCGGTCGGCCCGGTGTTCGACCGGGAGGTGACCACGTCGACCACGTGGGCCACCGCGTCGGCGATCGGCACCCCGTTGCGCTGCGAGCCGTCCCGGTACCGGAACGACACGGTCCCGGCGGCCACGTCGTCGTCGCCGGCGATCACCATGAACGGGATCTTCTGCTGCTGGGCGGTGCGGATCTTCTTCTGCATCCGGTCGTCGCCGACGTCCACCTGGGCCCGGATGCCCTCGGCGCGCAGCGCCGCGACGAACCCGTGCAGGTAGTCGGTGTGCTCCTCACGGATCGGGATGCCCACCACCTGCACCGGGGCCAGCCAGGCCGGGAACGCCCCCGCGTAGTGCTCGGTAAGCACCCCGAAGAACCGCTCGATCGAGCCGAAGAGTGCCCGGTGGATCATCACCGGCCGTTGCCGGGTGCCGTCGGCGGCCTGGTACTCCAGCCCGAAGCGCTCCGGCAGGTTGAAGTCGACCTGGATGGTGGACATCTGCCAGGTCCGGCCGATCGCGTCCCTGGCCTGCACCGAAATCTTCGGGCCGTAGAAGGCCGCGCCGCCCGGGTCGGGCACCAGGTCCAGCCCCGACTCCTCGGCGGCCGAGCGCAGGGCCTCGGTGGCCCGCTCCCAGTTCTCGTCGGTGCCGACCGACTTCTCCGGGTTGCGGGTGGACAGCTCCAGGTAGAAGTCGTCCAGGCCGTAGTCGCGCAGCAGCTCCAGCACGAAGGCGAGCAGCGACTTCAGCTCGCCCGCCATCTGCTCCTCGGTGCAGAAGATGTGGGCGTCGTCCTGGGTCATGCCGCGCACCCGGGTCAGCCCGTGCACCACGCCGGACTTCTCGTAGCGGTAGACCGTCCCGAACTCGAACATCCGTAGCGGAAGCTCCCGATAGGACCGCCCCCTGGACCGGAAGATCAGGTCGTGCATCGGGCAGTTCATCGGCTTGAGGTAGTACTTGGCGCCGTCCACCTCCATGGGCGGGAACATGCCGTCGGCGTACCAGTCCAGGTGGCCGGAGACCTCGTACAGGTTGCCCTTGGTGATGTGCGGGGTGTTGACGAAGTCGTAGCCGGCCTGCTCGTGCTTGATGCGCGAGTAGTTCTCCAGCTCCCGGCGGATGATGCCGCCCTTGGGGTGGAAGACCGCCAGGCCCGAACCCAGCTCGTCGGGGAAGCTGAACAGGTCCAGGTCCGTGCCGAGCTTGCGGTGGTCGCGCCGGGCGGCCTCCTCGAGCACCTTCAGGTACGCCTTCAGCTCGTCGCGGGTCGGCCACGCCGTGCCGTACACCCGCTGGAGCTGTGGGTTCTTCTCGCTGCCCCGCCAATAGGCCGCGGCCGAGCGCATCAGCTTGAACGCCCCGATCAGCCGGGTGTTCGGCAGGTGCGGGCCCCGGCACAGGTCCGACCAGCAGACCTTGTCCTCCTTCGCGGCGAGGTTGTCGTAGATGGTCAGCTCGCCGCCGCCCACCTCCATCACCTCGGCGGTATCCAGCCCCTCGCCCTTGACGTCGATCAGCTCCAGCTTGAACGGCTCGGCGGCCAGCTCGACCTTCGCCTCGTCCAGGCCCTCGAAGCGCCGCCGCCGGAACCGCTGACCGGACTTGACGATCTCCTGCATCCGCTTCTCGATCTTGGCCAGGTCGTCGGGCTGGAACGGCTTGGTGACGGCGAAGTCGTAGTAGAAGCCGTTCTCGATCGGCGGGCCGATGCCGAGCTTCGCCTCGGGGAAGATGTCCTGCACCGCCTGGGCGAGCACGTGCGCGGTCGAGTGGCGCAGCACGTTCAGCCCGTCCGGCGAGTCGAGGGCGACCGGCTCGACGCTGGTGTCCTCGGCCGGGGCCCAGTCCAGGTCACGGAGCTGCCCGCGTGGGTCGCGGACCACGACGATCGCCTTGGGGCCGTTGGACGGCAGCCCGGCCGCGGCCACCGCGTCGGCCGCCGTCGTCCCGGCGGCGACGACGACGGGGTCGGCCACGACGGGGGTACGGGGTGCGGACACGGTGACTCCTCCAACTGAACGACGACTGCGGCCTGCTGGCCGCCCCGCTGATGCTAGCGGGCAAGGAAGGACACCTTCTTATCGCATTCGGTAGCGCAAGGGCGCCTTATTAACAGCCCACCCACTGCGGCAGCGACTCGCGGGCGGCGAGCCAGTCGGCGGGCACCCCGCCCGGCGTACCCACGCCGGCATGGGCGGCCACCACCGCACCGGCGATCGCCGGTGCGGTGTCCACGTCCCCGCCGACCTCGACGTAGGCCCGGATCGCCGCAGGGTAGTCGTCGAGGAAGGTGGCGGCGACCCAGAGCGTGAAGGGGACGGTGTCCTGTGCCGTCACCCGGGAACCGTTGCCGAGCGCGTCGGCGGCGACCGCCACGGGGCGGCCGAGCAGGCCGGCGGCCCGGCGTACCCCCTGGTGCACCTCGCCTCCCGCGTCGAGGCGGCGGCCCCGGCCACCTCGGCCAGCACGGAGGAGGCAATCTCGGTGTCGTCGGTCCACTGCCAGGCGGCGGGGGGAGCCGGCCGGCGGCGAGGTCGGCGGGCCGCCGCCCCGGAACGAAGAACTGCGACCCGAGGGCGTCACCGACGGAGAGCCCGGCGAGGCTGTCCCGGGCGAGCGCCAGGCGGGTGTCCGGAAAGATCGTAAAGGACATGGTCGTACCAGCTTGCCCGGTTCCCAGGTGCGCCGCACCGCCGTCGGCTTGCCACTCCGAGTACGGTTCTGACGTGGCCACCGTCCTCTTGGTCGAAGACGACCACGTCGTACGCGGCGCGATGCTGCGGTCCCTCACCGACCGGGGGCACGCCGTGCATGCCGTCGGCACGGCGCTGGACGCACTGCGCAGGGTGGCCGCGCAGACCCCCGACCTGGTGGTGCTCGACCTCGGCCTGCCTGACCTGGACGGCTCGGACGCGCTACGGATGCTGCGCGGCATCACCGACGTGCCGATCATCATCGCCACGGCCCGCGACGACGAGCAGTCGGTGGTTCGGCTGCTGCGGGCGGGCGCGGACGACTACATGGTCAAGCCGTTCACCGGGGCGCACCTGGATGCCCGGATCACCACCGTGCTGCGCCGGGCCGGGCGGGCCAGTCGGAGCACACAGCCGGCCGTGTACACCGTCGGCGGCCTGCGGGTCGACGTCGGCGAGCGCAGCGCCCTGCTCGACGGGGTGCCGCTCGCGCTGACCCGCAAGGAATTCGACCTGCTGGCGTATCTCGCCGCCCGCCCTGGGCGGGTAGTGTCCCGCCGGGAACTCTTGGAGGAGGTATGGCGGCAGCCATCGGTCGGCGAGGACCAGACCATCGACGTTCACCTGTACTGGCTGCGCCGCAAAATGGGCGAGTCCGCGGCGAAGCCGCGTTACCTGCGCACCGTGCGGGGGGTCGGATTCCGGTTGGTGGCCCCGGACTGAGGGGCGCGCTGGCCCGGGTCACGGCCGGCATGGGAGCCCTCGTCGCGCTCGCGTTCCTGGTACCCCTCGGCATCAGCCTGGGCGAACAGACCCGCGAGGAGGCCCTCGCCGACGCCGCCCGACGCAGCGCGCTGGTCACCGGGGCGCTCGCGGTCAGCACCGAGCCGGCCGTGGTGCGGCGCGCGGTGCAGGCCAGCGGCGAGGATCCGGCGACCCGGCCGGTGGTGCACGGCCTGGGCGACGCCGCTCAGGCCGGCCGGGCCGACGCGGCGGCGGTGGCCAGGGCCGTCGCGGACCGGCGGTCGCTGGTCGTCGACGTGTCCGGCGGTGTGCTCCGGCTCGACCCCGTAGTGCTCGGCGACACGGTGGCCGTGGTCGAGGTGTTCGTCCCCGACTCGGCGCTCGACGAGGGCTCCGGCGGCCGGTGGCTGCTGCTGGGGGCGGTAGCGGTGGCCATGGTCGGGGCCACCGTGTTGGTGGTGGACCGGGTGGCGGCCCGCACGGTCGACTCGGCCCGGGGGCTGGTGAAGGCCGCCCTCGCCGTGGGCGACGGCGACCTCGCGGTGCGCGTCGAGCCGAGCGGCCCGCGTGAGCTTGCCGAGGCCGGGTACGCGTTCAACCGGATGGCCGACCGGATGGCGACCGCGAGCACCGACGAGCGGGAGTTGGTGGCAGACCTGTCGCACCGGCTGCGCACCCCGCTGACCGTGCTGCGGCTGGACGCGGAGGGGCTGGACTCCGACGACACCAGCGTCGGGTCGTTCACGGAGGCGGAGCTGGACCGGCGGCGCACGATCCGACGGATCCGGCAGGCCATCGTCACCCTTGAGGGCGAGATCGACGTGCTGATCAAGACCACCCGCAAGGCGGTCGTCCACGAGACCGGGCCGGCGATGTGCGACGTCAGCGAGGTGGTCCGGGACCGGATGGTGTTCTGGGCGGCCCTCGCCGGTGACCAGAACCGGCCGCACCGCGTCAGTGGGGCGCAGCTGCGCATCCCGGCGCCGGTGCCCCGGGCCGAGCTGGCCGCCGCCCTCGACGCGGTGATCGGCAACGTGTTCCGCTACACCCCGCAGGGCACGGCGTTCGAGGTCGCGGTCTCCCGGCGCGACGGGTATGTGGCGATTCGGATCGACGATGCCGGGCCGGGCATCACCGATCCCGACCGGGCGCTGCGTCGAGGCTCCAGCGACCAGGGCTCCACCGGCCTGGGCCTGGACATCCTCAAGCGGGTGGCGTTGCAGGCCAACGGGTCGGTGAGCATCGACCGGGCCCGGCTCGGCGGGGCCAGCGTGGTGATGCTGCTGGCCGACCCGGAGGCGACGCCACGGCAGGTCAGCCGGTTCGGCCTGGTCGGCCGGATGACCCGGGAGGCCCGGGAACAGAAGAGCGGCGGTCGGCGCTGGCTCCGGCAGCCTCCGGCGGAGCGCTGACTCCTCGGCGACGAGATGGGCCGCCTGCGGCTGTGGACAGACGCAAGTCTTCCTTAGATTCGGCTTAACAACGCCGGTACAGCGGGCGTGAGCTGAGAGGATTTCGGACGTACCCACCAGTTCCACCGGCCGTGCCCCCCGGATTCTTCGAGGCCGGTGGAGTTCATGCGCGCGGCGGGAGTCCGGTCCCCCACACCCAGCTCCCGCCGCGCGCACCACCCCGACGACTCGGCCCCCGCCCATCCCCGTGGCGGCCGGCGCCCATCCCCGTGGCGGCCGGCGCCCATCCCCGTGGCGGCCGGCGCCCATCCCCGTGGCGGCCGGCGCTCCCGGCAACGGTACGGGTCAGCGGGCCGCCGCGGCCAGGTAGGCATCGATCTCGGCGGTGAGCCGGGCCTTCTCCCACGGCTCCAGGAACGAGACGGTCACCGCGTCGGTGGCCAGCGCGGCCACCCCCTCGCAGCCGACGCCGAGCAGGCCGGCAGCGACGGCGTACTCCTCGTTCAGGGTGGTGCCGAACATCGGCGGGTCGTCGGAGTTGATCGTCACCAGCACGCCCGCCTCGACGAACCGGGGCAGCGGGTGCTCGTCGAGGGAGGCCACCGCCCGGGTGCGCACGTTGGAGGTCGGGCAGACCTCCAGGGCGATCCGCCGCTGGGCGAGGTGGGCGAGCAGTGCCGGGTCCTCGGCGGCAGAGACGCCGTGGCCGATCCGCTCCGCGCCGAGGTCGTGCAGCGCGTCCCAGACGGTCTGCGCACCGGTGGTCTCCCCGGCGTGCGGCACCGAGCGCAGCCCGACCGCCCGGGCCTGGTCGAAGTACGGCTTGAACTGGGGACGGGGCACCCCGATCTCGGGGCCGCCCAGGCCGAAGCTGATCAGCCCGTCGGGGCGCTCCTCCAGGCAGATCCGCAGGGTCTCCTCGGCCGCCGGCAGCCCCGCCTCGCCAGGGATGTCGAAGCACCAGCGCAGCGCGATGCCGAAGTCGGCCTCGGCCCGTTTGCGGGCGTCCTCGATCGCCTCGCAGAACGCCGGGGCGGGGATGCCCCGGCGCACGTGCGAGTACGGGGTGACGGTCAGCTCGGCGTACCGGACCTGCTGGCGGGCCAGTTCGCGGGCGACCTCGTGGGTGAGGATCCAGACGTCCTCGGGATCCCGGATCAGGTCCACCACGCTGAGGTATACCTCGATGAAGTGGGCGAAGTCGCGGAAGGCGAAGTAGTCGGCGAGGGCGTCCGGGTCCGCCGGGACCGGGCTGCGCCCGGTGTGCCGGGCGGCCAACTCCGCCACGATGCGCGGTGACGCGGAGCCGACGTGGTGCACGTGCAGCTCCACCTTGGGCAGTCCGGCGATGAACGTGGACAGGTCGGTCACGAGCTCTCCTAGACGTGGGCGTTGATGCGGGCGACGACGAAGACCCTTCGGAACGGAAAGGACACCTGCCCCTGCCGGACCGGGTAAGCCGCCGCGAGGCGTTCCCGCAGGGCGGCGCGGAAGTCGGCCCACCGGGGGCCGTCCAGCGCCGCGCGGACCGGGCGCAGCGCGGTGCCCTCCATCCACGTCAGCACCGGGTGGTCGGCGTCGGTGGGGGCCGGCAGCAGATGCACGTAGGTAGTCTCCCAGGCGTCGACCCCGCAGCTGGACCCGGTCAGCAGCGCGGCGTAGCCGACCGCGTCGTCGACCGGGGCCTCGCGCAGCAGCGGGGTCAGCTCGGCGGCCCACGGCCCCGCGCCGGCCACCTCGCGCAACGCCCGGTGCGAGGGGGCGTCGAAGTTCCCCGGCACTGCGACGGCGAGGCATGCTCCGAGGGGCAGCTCGGCGGCCCAGCGGGTCAGCAGTTCCCGGTGCCCGGGCACCCACTGGAGCGTCGCGTTGCTGACCACCACGTCGACGTCCGGGCCGGGGCGCCAGTCGCGCACGTCGCCGACCGCGAAGTCGACCGGCGCGCCCAGGGCGGCGGCCCGGTCGATCATCTGCGCCGACGAGTCGAGGCCGACGATCCGGGCGGCCGGCCAGCGGTCGGCCAGCCGGGCGGTCAGCGTGCCGGGCCCGCAGCCCAGGTCGACCACGGTGCGGGGCCGTTCGGCGGGGACCCGGGCGAGCAGGTCGTGGAACGGCCGGGACCGCTCGTCGGTGTAGCGCAGGTATGCGGTCGGATCCCACATCGTCACTCCCAAACCGTACGTCCGTCTTGTTTCACCGTACGGCCCGCTGCGGGACCGGGCAAGCCGATCACTAGGCTCGGGGGATGGAGCAGCGCACCTTCCCCCGGCTCGGGCGCCACGTCGGCGTGGTCGGGCTCGGCACCTGGCAGCTCGGCGCGGACTGGGGCCAGGTTGACGAGGACGACGCGATGGCCGTCCTCGCCGCCGCGGTGGACTCCGGCGTCACCTTCCTCGACACCGCCGACGTGTACGGCGACGGGCGCAGCGAGCGGCTCATCGGCCGGTTCCTGGCGGCCCGGCCCGACGCGGGGCTGACCGTGGCGACCAAGATGGGCCGCCGGGTCGAGCAGCGGCCGGAGGCGTACACGGCGGAGAACTTCCGGGCCTGGATCGACCGGTCCCGGGCCAACCTCGGCGTGGACACCCTGGACCTGGTGCAGCTGCACTGCCCGCCCACGGCGGTCTTCGGCGACGACCGGGTCTTCGACGCCCTGGACGCCCTCGTCGCCGCCGGGCGGATCGCCGGCTACGGGGTCAGCGTGGAGACGTGCGACCAGGCGCTCACCGCGATCGCCCGACCGGGCGTGGCCAGCGTCCAGATCATCCTGAACGCGCTGCGGCTCAAGCCCCTCGAACGGGTGCTGCCGGCCGCCTCGGCCGCCGGGGTCGGCGTCGTCGCGCGGGTGCCGCTGGCCAGCGGCCTGCTCTCCGGCCGGTACGACGAGCACACCACCTTCGCCGCCGACGACCATCGCGCCTTCAACCGACACGGGGAGTCGTTCGACGTCGGGGAGACCTTCTCCGGGGTCGACTTCGGCACCGGTCTGGCCGCCGTGCGCCGGCTCGCCCCGCTCGCCGGGGCGGGACGCACCGTGGCCCAGTTCGCGCTCCGCTGGGTGATCGACCAGCCGGGCGTGACCGTGGCCATCCCCGGCGCCCGCGACGCCGACCAGGCCCGCCGCAACGCAGCCGCCGCCGGCCTGCCGCCGCTGACCCCCGCGGAGCTGACGGCCGTCCGGGACACCTACGACGAGTTGGTCCGGCCCCAGGTGCACGACCGGTGGTGACCCGCCCCGCGGCGGTGCTCGCGCACCCCGGCGACGAGGCGCATGCTGGACCGGGCCGACGGGTCCGGCTAGCCGACGGAGGAGGAACGCGATGAAGGGGTGGCTCCCGCTCACCCTCGGCCTGCTCGCGGTGGTCATGGGCGCGGTCTGGACGGTGCAGGGCCTCGGCTACGTCGGCGGCAGCGTCATGACCGACCAGCGGGCCTGGGCGCTACTCGGCCCGCTCCTGGTCCTGATCGGACTCGGGACGCTCTGGCGCGGCCTGCGCGGCCGCCGTCGGACCTGACCGCTCCGGCGGCTGGCCGGCAGCGGGCCCGAGCAACCTGCGGGCACGAGCAGACGCGGGCCCGAGCAACCTGCGGGCACGAGCAGACGCGGGCCCGAGCAACCTGCGGGCACGAGTAGACGCGGGCACGAGCAGACGCGGGCAACGGAAAGCCCCGCCTCCCGGAAGGGAAGCGAGGCTTCACGGTGATCCGGGTCGGCCGCCCCTGGACGGGCCCGCCGACCGGGGCTGCTCAGATCGGGCGGACCTGCTCAGCCTGCGGACCCTTCTGGCCCTGGGCGATCTCGAACTCCACCCGCTGGTTCTCCTCCAGCGAGCGGTAGCCGCTGGACTGGATGGCCGAGAAGTGGACGAAGACGTCAGCACCCCCGCCGTCGACGGTGATGAAGCCGAAGCCCTTGTCTGCGTTGAACCACTTCACGGTTCCCTGCGCCATGTGAATCTCCTTCTAAAACTGGCGGCCGAGCACGCCGTGCGGCCGTTTGGCCGTTTTCGAGCAGCGGCGCCTGAGGCGGCCCCCTGTGCAGGAGACTTCTCACACCACACTGTCTTTCACAGCGCGGAACAGCGAACCACGTAACGAAAACTTCGCACAGCGTACCCGAAGAGATTCTCCGAAAGGGGCCCCGAAGAGCGTCAGAATCCCGGCCGGATGAGCCGGATCCGCCGGGCGAGGAGACCGACCGGGGCGCGCAGACGGGCCCCTCCTCACGCGAGGCGGAGAGGGGCCCGTGCTCGATGCCGACCCGTCAGTCGGGCCAGTGACCGGTCAGCCGGCGTAACCCGACCGCCCCGCCGCGGTCCACCGCAGCCCGGACCACCGCGAAGATCGCGCCCTGGAGGGCGGCGGCGGCCAGGACCTCGCCCCAGCCGCGGTCCTCGTCGGTGGCGCTCGGGGCGTCGCCGTCGCCGGCGGTCGCCTTCCAGGCCTGCCGGAAGATCGCGCCCGCGACCGTGCCGGCCGCCAGGCCGAGCAGCACCCCGACCGGCTTGTACGCCGTCTTGCCGATTCTCCTGCTCACCTGCGTCTCCCCTGAACGATCAACAACACGATCACGGTGGCCACCGCACCGGCCGCGACGGCCACCCACGGCACCGGGCCACCCCGAAGGTCGGACCCGACCAGGCTCGTCCGGCTGCCGGACGCCCCGACGCTCTGCGCCACCTGCCCCCGCACCCGGGCCACCGTCTGCGCGGTCTGCTCCCGCATCCGGTCCTTCGCCTGCTCCGCGGAGGACCTCAACCGGGCCTTGACGTCGGCCTTGGCGGCCAGCGCCTCCATCGTCTCGCCCAACTCCACCCGGGTCCGCCGGATCTCCTCGCGGAGCGCCTCGGTGTCGCCGGTCCCGTTGCCCGTCATGCCCGCCCCCTGTCCTTCACCGCGGCGGTGACGGTGTCCACGTCCGCCCGGAGGCTGCGTACCGCCGCCGCCGGAACCGGCGGGACCGCCTGGCTGACCTGCTTCTTGCCGACCAGGGCGAGGATCCCGGCCACCAGGAAGAGCGCCACCGCAACGATCAGGGCCCCCAGCCATGCGGGCATAACCAGTGCCAGCAGCAGGATCACGGCGGTGATCAGCGCGCCGAGCCCGTAGAACGCCAGGCCCCCGCCGGCGCCGAACAGGCCGATCCCGATGCCGGCGTGCTTGCCCTTCTGGGTCAGCTCAGCCCGAGCAAGCGCCAACTCGTCCCGGACGAGTCGGGAAACCTGCTCCGTGGCCCGCTGCACCAGTTCGGCGGTGGACGGCTCGCTCCCGGTCCGAGACGTGCGGTGATTCGCGACGTCAGCCATGCTGTCCTCCTTTCATCATCACCGCGCTGTATGCCCGGAGTCGCCGCCGGCCAATCCTGTCCGGAGCGGCCAGTCGCACCGATCGTGCCGCGCAGCAGTCCCCCGGGAACGCGGGGTCAAACCCCCGGTCGGCCACCAAACGCGGCCGGTGCGGCGCGGGAACGCGTCCCACCCGCCCACGGTCACCACCGCAAACTCGGGATCCGGCCCCGGGGGCGCGACGCGACACCGCCCCACCGGGTGCGGTGAACGGAGGGTCAGCGGGAAGAACCGGCAGGGTGCGAGATGGGCACCGGCGCCTCGGCGTGGGGGGCCGGTTCGTCCGGGCCGACGAAAGCCTCGCTGCGGGCCGCACCGTCGTCGCTGCCGCCGAAGACCCGGGCGTCGTCGGGGAGGTCCGCGTCGGCGCGTTGCCGCGCCGGGCGGGGCCGCACCGACTGCCAGGGCAGGGCACCGGAGGCGTCACCGACCTCGGTGCGCATCCGGGGCAGCGCCGTCGGGCGGTGGTCGCGGACCCAGGCGGCCAGGTGCTCGCGCACCAGGCAGCGCAGGTCCCACAGGCTGCCGGCGTCCGCCGCGCTGACCAGGGCCCGGACCTTGAGCATGCCGCCGGTGGCGTCGGTCACCTGGAGTACGCAGACCCGCCCGTCCCACAGGTCGCTGCTCTCCGCCAGCCGGCGCAGCTCCTCCCGCATCGCCTGCACCGTGATCGACCAGTCGACGTCGAACTCGGCGGTGCCGAGCACCGCGGCCTCCGTGCGGGTCCAGTTCTGGAAGGGCTTGCTGGTGAAGTACGAGGTGGGCAGGATCAGCCGCCGATCGTCCCAGATCTGCACCACCACGTAGCTGAGGGTCAGCTCCTCGATCCGGCCCCACTCCCCCTCGATGACCACCACGTCGTCGAGACGCACCGCGTCGCTGAAGGCGAGTTGGAGGCCGGCGAAGACGTTGCCGAGCAGGCTCTGCGCGGCCAGCGCGGCCACCACGCCGACCACCCCGGCCGAGGTCAGCACGCCCGCCCCGATCCCCCGGACGCTCGGGAAGGTCATCAGCATCACGCCGAGCGTCAGGATCACGATCACCGCGATGGTCAGCCGGCGCAGCATCACCACCTGCGTGCGTACCCGCCGGGCGTTGCGGTTGTTCGGCACGTCGACCCGGAACCGGGCCAGGGCCACGTCCTCGACCACCACCAGCAGCGAGGCGACCAGCCAGGCCACGGTGGCGATGATGCCGAGCACCAGCGTGTGCAGCACGACCTGCCGCCACCAGTCGCCGACGGCGTAGCCGGTGGAGAAGCGGACCGCGAACTGTACGGCGAGAACGGTCGCGGCGACCTGGAACGGCCGGTGCGTGTGGTCACCCAGCTCGCTCATCAGCAGGGAGCGCCGGCCGAACCTCCTGGTGGCCCGGTGGACCACCCCGGCCAGAAAAACGGCGATCGCCGCCGCGGCGAGCACGGCGACGACCGTCGTGAGAAAGCTCTGCACGGGTGTTTCTCCCCCTCCAGCGGACAGCCCTATTCCGGGCAAAGGCCCAATGGTGCCCGCTGCTTGCCGATCCGGCCAGTTCAGACCTTGCGGTACCGGGACTGGAGGAAGCAGTAGACGCCGTAGCAGGCGATCCCAAGGGCGACCAGGACGAGCAGCACCGGACCGTAGGACTGGTCGCGCAGGGTGCGCAGCGCGGCGTCGAGGCCGCGGGCCTTCTCCGGGTCGTAGTTGACCGCGGCCAGCACGACCAGCAGGCCGGCGATGCCGTACGCGACGCCCTTGGCGATGTAGCCGGCCATGCCGAGGCGGCGGGCCAGGGTCCGGGTGTGTGCGTTCATCTCCCCGGTCTTCAGGCGCTTCTCGAACTTCTTCTTCCACCCGTAGATCACCAGGCCGATGCCGACGGCGGCGAGCACCAGCCCGGCCAGCCCGACCAGCCAGCGGCCACCGGTGGAGGTCATCAGCTTGCCGGTCAGCGCCTCCGACTGGTCGGCGTTGCTGGAGCCGGCGCCGGAGAAGACCTTCCAGGCCGTCCACGCGAAGTAGAGGTAGACCAGGGTGCGGGCGGCGGAGGTGACGCGCTCGAAGATCTGCTCCTTGCCGCGCTCGGCCTGATGGCCGACGGCCGCCTCCAGCGCCTGCCAGATCGCCATGGCGAGCATGCCGACGGCGATGGCGACGCAGAGGAACTTGCCCATCGGCTTCTCGGCCAGGGTGCTCAGCGCGCCGGACTGGTCGCCGCTCTTACCGCCCGAACCGCCGAAGGCGATCTGCAGGGCGAGCCAGGCGATCAGCAGGTGCACCACGCCGTAGCCGATGAAGCCGGCCCGGGCGAGTAGTTCGAGCCACCGGCTGTTCGCGGCCTGCGAGGTGGTGGCTTCGGCGTTCCGGGTTAGTGACATGGCGCCACAATCTCCGATTACGGAGATTCCCAAACGTCGGCCACCGCCTCGCGGGCGGCGCTAGTTGCTGGGATTACGCGATACGCGGATTTTGACCTCCTGGTCGGTGACGCCGTCCAGGGTGACCGCGAAGCCGGCGACCTCGGTGGCCTGCTGGCCCACGGTCAGTGAGAGCTGCTCGCCGGCGACCTCGACGGTTACCTGGTCGCCCTGGGCACCGATGAGTTTGGCCTCGACGCCGAGGATGGTGGCGCTGGCCTCGACGCCGCGGTCGAAGGTGACCGTGCAGGCGTCCAGGCCACAGTCGGTGGAGGCGCCCTCGGAGCTGCAACCGGCGAGCAGGGCGGCACCCAGCGCGAGGCCGGCGAGCAGGCCGGCGGCCCGGCGGATGGGGGTGGACGGGGGGATACCGGGTCGGTTCGTCACCCGATCAAGGGTACGAGACGCCCGCGACCACCTTGGGATAAGGAAAAGGAGCCCCTTCTTAACGCCTCCGGGTAGAGCAGGATCCCCTTCTTGCGGTGGGGCTGCGGGACTAGGGTGCGGTTCATGCCGTTCGACCTCGCCCGCATCCGGGCTGCCTACCCCGCCCTGGCCGAGGGCTACGTCCACCTCGACGGCGCCGGGGGCACCCAGACCGCCGCGCCCGTCGTCGACGCGGTCACCGCCGCGATGCGCGCCGCCGTCGGCAACCGCAGCGCCGCGTTCGTCCCGGGTCGTCGGTCGCTGGAGATGGTGACCGCTGCCCGCTCGGCGGTGGCGGACCTGCTCGGGGCGCGGCCGGAGGGCGTGGTGCTCGGGCCGAGCGCGACCGCGCTGACATACACGCTGGCCCGTACCCTCGGGGCGGGCTGGCGGCCGGGCGACGAGGTGGTCGTCTCCCGCCTGGACCACGACGCGAACGTGCGGCCCTGGGTGCAGGCGGCGGAGGCGGCCGGGGCGACCGTGCGCTGGGCGGAGTTCGACCGGGCCACCGGCGAACTGCCGACCGACCAGTACGCCGACCTGATCGGCGAGCGGACCCGGCTGGTCGCGGTGACGGCCGGCAGCAACGCGATCGGCACGGTGCCGGACGTGCCGGCGATCGCCAAGGTGGCGCACGCGGTCGGGGCGCTGGTCTGCGTGGACGGGGTGCACTCGGTGCCGCACGGTCCCACCGACGTCGCCGCGCTCGGCGCGGACTTCCTGGTGACCAGCGCGTACAAGTGGTCCGGGCCACACCTGGCGGCGATGGTCGCCGACCCCGCCGGGTGGGAGACCCTGCGCCCGGCCAAGCTGCGGCCCTCCTCCGACGCGGTGCCGGACCGGTTCGAGGCGGGCACTCCCAGCTTTCCGCTGCTCGCCGGGGTGGCCGCCGCCGTGGACCACCTGGCCGGGCTGGACCCGGCCGCCACCGGCGACCGGCGGGAGCGTGTGCGGGCCGGGCTGGCCGCCGCCCAGATGCACGAGGAGCAGGTCTTCGACCGACTGCTCGCCGGCCTGACCGCCCGGCCGGCGATCACCGTGTACGGGTCACCGGCCCGGCGCTGTCCCACGGTGTCGTTCCGGGTGGCCGGGCTGACCCCGGCCGACACCGCCGCGGCGCTCGGCGAGCGGGGTCTCTGCCTCTCCTACGGGGACTACTACGCCTACGAGTACTTCCAGGCGATGGGGCTGCGGGACAGCGGTGGCGCGGTACGGGCCAGCGTGTACCACTACAACACCGTCGACGAGGTGGACCGGCTGCTGGCCGAACTGGACCGGCTGGCGGAGTGCGGGGGCAGAATGGCAGGGTGAGCTTCCTGGTCGAGGACGATCCCGCCCGCCACCGCTTCGAGATCCTGGTCGACAACGCGCTGGCCGGTTTCACGGCGTACCTGCCCCGGGGCGAGGTGTTGGTCTTCACCCACACCGAGATCGACCCTGGCTTCCAGAACATGGGGGTGGGCTCCGCGCTGATGCGGGCCACCCTGGACCAGGTCCGCGAGCGCGGCGACCGGCTGGTGCCGAGGTGCCCCTTCATGGCGGCATTCATCGAGCGCCACCCCGAGTACGCGGACCTCGTCACCACCGTCTGACCCGCAGGCCCCACCGGCGGGCCCCCTCCCACCGGCGGGCCCCCTCCCACCGGCGGGCCCGACAACCGGCCGCGGGCCCGTCAGCGGACGACGGTATCCCCGAGGTCGGCCAGCAGCGGTTCGGCGGCGGATCGGGTGCCGGCGAGCAGTTCGGCGGCGGCGCAGGCGCCGGCCCGGGTGGCGCCGTGGGTGGCCACGTGGACCGCTCCGGCGACCAGGGCGGGCACGCCGAGTTCGACCACCACCGCGTCGGGGCGGGTGGCGATGGCCCGCCGCACGGCGACGCCCATCCATTCGTGCCGGTGCAGGTCACGGACCACCAACACCAGCGGTCGGCCGGATGCCCCGGCGGTCGGGTCGACCGGCAGGTCGGCCTCGCCGAGGCGTAGCGAGGTGGTGCCGGGGAGCAGGCCGGCGAGCGGGGCGGCAAGCCCCCAGGGGGTCTCGGGGCCCATGGCGATGTTGTGGGGCGGCGCGAACTCGACCACGTGCGGGGCGGCGGCCAGCGGCAGCGCCGACTCGGCGCCGAGCCTCGCGGTCACCCGGACCGCCCGGCGGGCGGCGGCCAGCCCGACCGGGGAGCAGTCCGCCCCACTGCGGTGGGGCGGGAGGCCGGCCCGGGCGGCCGTCGTCCAGGTGGCGAGTTGGCCGACCCGCTGGGCCGCCTCGGCCAGGCGATCCTCGGTCAGCTCGCCGGCCAGCACGGCGGCGACGATGGCGTCGCGCAGCTCGCGGGCGGCGTCCTCGTCGGCCCGCTCGCCGCCGACGCAGATCGCGTCCGCGCCTGCGGCGAGGGCGCGGACGGCTGCCCCCGCGAAGCCGTACCGGTCGGCGACGGCCCGCATCTCCACCGCGTCGGTGACCACCAGACCGGAGAAGCCGAGCTCGTCGCGGAGCAGGCCGCCGAGGATGCGTGGGCTGAGCGTGGCCGGCAGCTCCGGGTCCAGCGCGGGGACGAGCAGGTGGCCGGTCATCACGGCCCGCACCCCGGCCGCCACGGCGGCTCGGAACGGGACCAGTTCGGCGGCGTCGAGCTGCTGGCGGGTCCCGCCGATGCGGGGCAGGTCGTGGTGCGAGTCGACCTTTGTGTCGCCGTGGCCGGGGAAGTGCTTGGCGCACGCGGCGACCCCACCGGACTGGAGGCCCCGGACCCACGCCACGGTGTGCCGGGCGACCAGGGCCGGGTCGGCGCCGAAAGCGCGCACCCCGATGACCGGATTGGCCGGGTTGGAGTTGACGTCGGCGTCCGGGGCGTAGTTGAGGGTGACGCCGACCGCCGCCAGTTCGCGGCCGAGATCGCCGGCCACCTCGCGGGTCAGCTCCGGGTCGTCCACAGTGCCGAGGGCGAAGTTGCCGGGGCGGGAACTGCCCCGGGCGGACTCGATCCGGGTGACGTCGCCGGCCTCCTCGTCGATGGCGACGATCACGTCGGGCCGCTCCGCGCGCAGGGTGGCGGTGAGGGCGGCGACCTGGTCGAGATCGACGATGTTCCGGGCGAAGAGCACCACCGAGCCGAGCCCCTCGCCGAGCCACCGGCAGACCCAGGGCGGTGGGGTGGTGCCGACGAATCCCGGTTGCAGGACGGCGGCCGCCAAGCTCGCCAGCTTCCCCGTCGATGCGCTGCTCATGCGGCTGCCGTACCCCCGTCTCGTTCCGTTGCCCGACCAGCCGCCGGCTGCGGCGGCCGCTTGCCATGGTCACACCGGCACCCCTAAATAGTCAAGAAACTTTACTGTTGCGCTGTGGCGTGGGCCGGCCGCACATGGGAGAGTTCCCATATGCCACTCGTGCCCCTCGCCGACGCGACCGGGGCGGCCGATGTGCCGGGCGTGCGCCTGCTCGGCCTGGTCGTCGGCGGCCTGCTCCTGCTCGCCGCCATCCGGGCGATGTTCGGCCGGCGCTGAGCCCGCGAGCTCTCCCCGCACCGGGTTTCACCAGTGATCGTCTCGGGTACCTCCGGACCTCGATGAAACTGTCCACGCACGCGATGACGTTGCGCCGCGCGGCACGCAGCCTGTTCGGCTGGACCGCCCTGCGACCCAACCAGCTCGCCGCCATGCGCGCGGTGATGAAGCGACGCGACGCCCTGGTGGTACTGCCCACCGGCGCCGGCAAGTCGGCGATCTACCAGATCCCGGCCAGCCTGATCCCCGGTCCGACCGTGGTGATCTCCCCACTGCTCGCCCTCCAACAGGACCAGATCGCGGCGCTCAACGAGCGCCAGCGCCCGGAACTGCGGGCGGTGCGGATCAGCTCGGACGAGACACCCGCCCAGCAGGCGGAGGCGGTCGCGGAGATCCGGGAGGGCCGGGCCGAGTTCCTGTTCATCACCCCGGAGCAGCTCGCCAACCCCGACCGGATGGCGGAGGTGAAGTCCCTCAAGCCGGCCCTCGTCGCGATCGACGAAGCGCACTGCATCTCGGCGTGGGGGCACGACTTCCGCCCCGACTACCTGGCGCTGGGCCACCTCATCGAGGGCATCGGCCGGCCCCCGGTGGTCGCCCTGACCGCCACCGCCTCGCCGCCGGTACGCGACGACATCATCGCCCGGCTGCGGCTGCGCGACGCCGAGGTGGTGGTCTCCGGGCTGGACCGGGCGAACCTCTTCCTGGAGGTGGCGCACTGCCCCACCGAGGACTACCGGTGGCGGCGGCTGATCGCGCTGCTGCGCGAGGACCAGCGCCCCGGGATCATCTACGTGCCGACCCGACGCGCGGCCGAGGAACTGGCCGCCCGGCTCACCGACGCCGACTACCCGGCGCAGTACTACCACGGCGGCATGGCCACCGGGGCGCGCAACGAACTGCACGAGGCGTTCCTCGCCGACCGGGTGCCGATCATGGTGGCCACCTCGGCGTTCGGCATGGGCATCGACAAGCCCAACATCGCCTGGGTGGTGCACATGGCCCTGCCCGACTCGCCGGACAGCTACTTCCAGGAGATCGGTCGGGCCGGCCGCGACGGGGCGCAGGCCCGGGTGCTGCTGCTGTGGCAGGCCGAGGACGTCGGGCTGCAACGCTTCTTCTCCGGCGGCCTACCGGACGCCACCGAGCTTCGCGACCTGGCCGCCCTGCTGCGCAAGAAGCCGATCACGAAGAAGGAGCTACGGGAGCTGACCGGCCTGGGGCCGCGCAAGCTCGGCCAGCACCTCGCCCTGCTGGAACAGGTCGGGGCCGCCGAGCCGCGGTCGCAGCAGCGGATCGGCGTGCCCCGGTACGCCCCGAAGCCGGCCGACGCCGGCGAGGCCGCGCGAGCCGAGGCGGAACGCCAGCAGACTGTGACCCGCTCCCGCACCGACATGATGCGGGCCTTCGCCGAGACCACCGGCTGCCGGGGGCAGTCGCTGCTGGCCTACTTCGGCGAGCAGATGACCGAGGTCTGCGGGCACTGCGACAACTGTCTGGCCGGCACGAGCGTCGCCGACGACGGGTCCAGCGGGCCGTTCCCGGTGCACAGCCAGGTGCGGCACCCGGAATGGGGCCCCGGCATGGTGCTCAGCTACGAGGAGGACCGGATGACGGTGCTCTTCGACGAGGTCGGGTACAAGACGTTGTCGGTGCGCGTGGTGTCCGAACAGGGCCTGCTGACCCTCAACTAGCCTGAGCCGGGCCCCGACGACCGGGGCGGCGGCAGTCGAGCCGAATAAGATCAGATGAGAGGAGCGCGGCCGTGATCGAGCAGCCTGCGTACACCGATTTCGGTTTCTCCGACGCGGAGTGGGGGCTATTGGTCGGCCTGCCGCAGTCGGTGCTGACCGCGGCGAGCGCCGCCGAGCACGACAGCGCCCGCCGCACCATGGCCGAGAACGCCGCCGGCCTGGAGACCATCGCCGCCGGCCGGGAGTCGGCCAGCCCTCTCGTCGCCGCCGTGGCGGGCGAGATCGTCTCCCGGGTGGGCGACCCGGACGCCGGCGAGGAACTGCCGGTCATCGCACCCGCCGACCCGCGGGCGATGATCGAGGACGTGCTGAACCGGGCGGCCTCGGCGGCCCGACTGCTGTCCGACAAGGTCGACGAGGGCGAGGCCGGCGCCTACAAGCACTGGCTCACGAAGGTCGCCGACCAGGTGGTGGGCGCGTCCTCCAGCGGCGGCATCCTCGGCCTCGGCGGCGACCAGGTCAGCGACTCCGAGCGGCGGTTCCGCGACCGGCTCTCCCAGGTGCTGAACGACTGATCCGCAGGCGTCACGCCGGCCGTCCCCGGTGCGGGGACGGCCGGGTCGAGCCCGCACCGAGGGCCCAATGGGTTCCTAATGGGTTCCTGAAGCGGCGACGGGTGTGGCGGGGCCGGTCGCCGGTGTGGCACCACCGTTCCCCATTCTGCCGGCTCGGGTGGTCTCGCCGAGCCCGGTGAGGGCATGGGAGAGGTGCGCCCGGTGTTTCTGTTCGCAGTGGCCGAACCAGGAATCGGGCGCGAAAGGATGGCTGATCGTCCGGGGCGGGCTACTCGGCGACGAAGACGCCGACACCCGGCAGCGTCTCGGTCATTCCCTTGATCCGTAGGACCTGCATGGCACGGTCGATCACTGGCTCGGTGACCCCGTACTGCTCAATCAGCTCTCGTCGGCTGGGCAGTTTGGAGCCGGGCGGGAACTCTCCCGCCGCGATGCGTACGGCGAGATCGTCGGCGATCTCCTCGTAGCGGTAACGCGGTGGCACAGCACCAAACGGCCCGGCCCTTATGGGGAGTTCCAGCGGCGGTTGATTCCCTCGGGGCCGGCGCGTGCTGCGGTGCGGAACCAGGCGTGCGCTTCGCGCGGTTGCCGAGGTCGTGGAGCACGATGGCGGTCATTCCGCCTGGCCGCCCTCGTCGGCCTGACCGGTGACCGGCTACCGCCGCACAGAACCTCCTCGCGGTCATCCGCCCGGCCGCTTACCGCGTCGACGACGGAGACCGTCGAGAATGGATTTATGCCACAGCGAAGAACCTGGGCAACAAACGTGTCGGTTGGCGATGATTGATCGACGGCCGTGTCATGGACCCGGCACGGGCAACATCTGGGGGAGGTCGGTGATGAGCGGGCTGCACGTCGAGAGTTTGGACACAACGCGGCGGCCGAAGGCGGAGCGCTGGGCCTACTTCACGGAGATCGCCTCCCGAGTCTCCGCCCCGATGGCCATGGACAGCGAGCACACAGCGGACTTTCGGGCCAGCGCCGACATCATCGCGCTGGGTGGCATCGAGCTGAGCCGGTTCCGCTACCAGTCCCTCGTCGGCCGACGCACGCCGCGCCTGATCCGGCAGGCCGACCCGGAGGTGTACCAGGTCGCCCTCACCCTCTCCGGCACCAGCTCGATCGGCGCACGCCGGGCCACGAACACCATCCCGGTGGGCGATTTCACCCTGCTCGACTGGGGGCGGCCGCACGAGCTGCTGCACCTCGGCCGGGACGACGGGCGGCAACCCACCAGCTCGGTCACCGCGCTGTTCCCCCGCTCGCGGCTGCCCCTGCACCCGGACCGGGTCGACCGGCTCGCCACGGCCCGGATGCCGGGCACTGAGGGCCCCGGGGCGCTACTGGCCCGGCACCTGGACCAGATCACCCGCCACCCCCGACAGTTCCGCGCCGCAGACGCCCCGCACCTGGCCGACATCACCCTCACCCTGATCTCCCTGCTGCTCGCCCGACACCTCGACGCCGAGACCGCGCTCCCGGCCGAGGTACGCCAGCAGGCGCTGCTCATCCAGGTTCACGACTTCATCGAGCGCCACCTCGCCGACCCCGACCTGTCCCCCCAGTCCGTCGCCGACGCCCACCACGTCGCCCTGCGCACGCTGCACCGGCTCTTCGCCGACCAGGACGAGTCCGTCAGCGGCGCCATCCGCCGCCGCCGGCTCGAACGCTGCCGGCGCGACCTGGCCGACCTGCTGCTGCAGGGCCAGACCGTGCATGCCGTCGCCGCCCGCTGGGGTTTCCGCGACAAGGCCCACTTCAGCCGCGCATTCCGCGCCGCGTACGGGGTCAGCCCCCGGGCCTGGCGGGAGGGGCAGCGGCCGGAGGGCGACCCGCCGCCCGGATGACGCCGACACGCCGACCCGGAGTCGGCACGGATCGTCAACCGCCCGGCGTCGACGGTCAACTTCCCCGGCCGGCCCGCGCCGCATACTGGGCCTGGGCCGGCCACCGGGCAACCGGTGCGACGGCCCACAGGTAACGGGGGGCCGTGGCGAGGCGCCCGCGACCCGCGCGGTCGCGGGCGACCGCCCGGTGTCGGCGGGGCCGGCTCAGGCGTCCTCCAGCAGCTCCAACACCCTCCGCTCGGCCTCGCCCCGGGGCATGTCCGGGTCCACCGGCGCGACCACCCCGTCGTGGAACAGGTCGACCACCCGGGGGTCCACGTACGAGTTCCGGGCCACCGTCGGCGTGTTGCCGAGCAGCTCGGCGACCTCGCGCATCACCGCCGCCACCGACTTCTTCCGGGCCGTGGCGGAGCGGGCCGGCCCCCTGGTCGCCAGCTCGGTGGCGGCCAGCACGGTGGCGTGCCAGGTGCGGAAGTCCTTCGCGGTCATCTCGCCGCCGCTGGCGTCGCGCAGGTACTCGTTGACCTCGTCGCTGCGCACGTCCCGCCAGTCCCGGTCGTCCCAGTAGCCGAAGAGTCGCTCGGCGCTGCGCCGGCGGCGGCGCAGGTCGATCAGCACCCGGCACAACTCCGGGTCGGAGATCCGCCGCACCTGGTCGATCCCGCCCTTGGCCGGGAACTCGAACACCACGCAGCCGCCCCGGCTGCGGGCGTGCTCGGGGCGCAGCGTGGCGACGCCGAAGGTGGCGTCGTCGCCGACCGCGTACTGGTCGCTACCGACCCGGAACATCCCCATGTCGAGCAGGCGGGCAACGGTGGCGAGCACCCGGTCCCGGTTGAGGCCACGGCCGGACAGGTCACGCTCCACCCGCTCGCGCAGCACCGGCAACCGATGGGCGACCTGGAGCACATGGTCGAACTTCGCCTCGTCCTGCTTCTGCCGCCATCGGGGGTGGTAGAGGTACTGCTTGCGGCCGGCGGCGTCGATCCCGGTGGCCTGGATGTGCCCGTTGGGGTGGGGCGAGATCCACACGTGCTGCCAGGCCGGCGGGATCACCAGGTCCCGCAGCCGGGCCAGCTCGTCGGGGTGCCGGACCCGTTCGCCCGCCGGGTCGAGGAAGAGCCAGCCCTGGCCGCGTCGCCGTCGGCCGTACCCCGTGCTGCCCGGATCGCTACGCCGTAACCGCACCGGAGACCCGCACCGCCCGTTCCACGTCGTCCACCGCAGCCAGCACCTCGTCGACGCCGACGGCCGCCAGCATCAAATTGGTTGACACCCCATCATTTGCGGGCCAATCCCTCGGTTGCCCGTCGGCCGGGTGCCGGTGCCCACCGTCGCCACCCCAGAGCACCCGGTGCCGGGGGCGGTCCGGCGGCGGCCCCCACCGGGCCGGCGGGACGGGTCCGAAGAGCACCACCGACGCCGTGCCGTAGCCGGTGGCGAGGTGGGCGACGCCGGTGTCGCCGCTGACCACCAGGCGGGCGTGCGCGACGAGGGCGGCGAGATCGCCGAGGTCCGTCCGGCCGGCGAGCACCGCCTGCGGCGGCAACCCCGCGTGGTACGCCACCTGACCGGCCAGCTCCCGCTCCTCCGCCGAGCCGGTGACCACCACCCGGTGGCCCCGGTCGGTCAGCTCCCGGGCCAGCGCCGCGAACCGCCGTGCCGGCCAGCGCTTGGCCGGGATCTTGCTGCCGGGGTGCACGACGGTGGCCCCGGTCGGCACCCGGTCGGGTGCGGGGCGGCGCAGGGCGAGATCGGAGCGGTCGGCGGGGATGTCGTACCAGGCGAGCAGGCGGCACCAGCGGTCGACCTCGTGTTCGTCCTCGCGCCATTGCGGTCCGTCGGTGTGGCCGGCCGCGGGGTTGGCGAAGGCCAGCAGCCGGCGGGGGCGGGTGGCGGCGAGCACGCGGTGCGACCGGGGGCCTCGTCCGTGCAGGTTGACCGCGAGGTCCGGGGCGGGACCGGCTCGCGGAAGGGAGCCGAGGCCGTCGATGGGCAAAAGGCGGTCGATGCCGCCGACGAGGCCGACCAGGGGTGCCAGCCAGCGGGGAGCGGCCAGGACCAGCTCCCGGCCGGGGTGGGCTGCGCGCAGGGCACGCAACGCGGGGACCCCGGTGGCGAGGTCCCCGACGCCCAGGGCGCGCAGCACGAGGATCACGGGTACGACGACTCTCGCTCTGCGCAGACCACCAGTTCGCGCACGGCGCTGCCTGGCGGTTGGGAGAGGGCGAACATGACGGCGGCTGCGGTGTCAGCGGGGTCGTTCAGGTTGGCGTCGGGCCCCGGCCGGTACTGCGCGTCCCGGGTGTCGAAGAACGCGGTACGCATGCCGCCGGGGACGAGCAGGGTGACGCCGACGGTGCCGGCGAGCTCGGCGGCGAGGGCGCGGGTGAAGCCGACGACGCCGAACTTCGCGGCGCAGTATGCGGTGGCGTCACTGACCGCCTTGACGCCGAGGGTGGAGGCGACGGTGACCACGTTGCCCCGGGACGCCTCCAGCCACGGCAGGGCGGCCCGGATCACCGCGGCGGTGGCGAGCAGGTCCACCGCGATGATCTTGTCCCAGGTCTCGCCCGGGACGTCGGCGAGCCTGCCGGGGACGTCGATGCCGGCGGCGGTGACGACGGCGTCGAGGCCGCCGGAGCGTTCGGCGAGCTGCCGGGTGGCCGCCTCGGCGGCCCGGGTGTCGGCCAGGTCGCACTCGACCCACGGCACCCCGTCGGCCGGCGCGTTGCGGTCCAGCACCAGCGGCCGGCCGCCGGCCCGGGCGACCGCCGTCACCACGGCCGCCCCCAACCCGCTCGACCCACCCGTGACCAGGACGGTCCGTCCCGTCCCCGCAGCGTTGCCGGTCATCGTGCCCCCTTCGCCGTCGCACCGTC
This sequence comes from Micromonospora sp. RTGN7, assembly GCF_033804645.1. Lineage (NCBI taxonomy): Bacteria > Bacillati > Actinomycetota > Actinomycetes > Micromonosporales > Micromonosporaceae > Micromonospora > Micromonospora sp. RTGN7. Next base: position 160,383 of record NZ_JAPZLF010000012.1, read on the forward strand.
CGCGCCCACCGCGCCGCCCGGCCCCGGCGGGGTGGGCGTCCGGTCGCCGGGGCGCCCGGTCGTCGCACCGCCGGCACGGGCGGCGGCGATCATGTCGGTGGTGGAGCGCCCGTCGAGGTACGGCACCACCACCGTGTGCCCGCCCCAGCGGCGCAGCAGCTCCGCCTCGGGCAGCCCCGGCTCACCCCCGGTGGCATAGTCGCCGCCCTTGACCCAGACGTCCGGACGCAGCCAGGTCAGGGCCGCCTCCGGGGTGGGCTCGTCGAAGACGAGCACCGCGTCGACGCAACCCAGCGCCGCCAGCAGCCGGCCGCGGTCGCCCTGCGGCACCACCGGCCGGTCCGGACCCTTCAGGCCGGCCACACTGGCGTCGGAGTTGAGGCAGACGACCAGGCAGTCGCCGAGCTGACGGGCCGCCTCCAGGGTGGCCACGTGCCCGGCGTGCAGCAGGTCGAAGCACCCGCCGGTGGCGACGACCGTGCCACCGCCGGCGCGGATCGCGGCGATCACCGTGGCGGCGGCGACGACCCCGACCCGGTCGCCGCCGGCCGGCCGGGACCCCGTCACGGTGACCGGGCGGGCCGGTGGCAGGGCGGTGGACACTCCCCCGGCGGCGACGTATGCCGACGCCTCGGTGACCGCCGCCTGCACCGCCTCGGAGACCAGCGCGCCGTCCGACAGCGCGATGGTGGCGGTCGCCGCGAACCGGTCGCCCGCGCCGCAGGTGTCCCCCTCGGCGCGGGCCGGCGCGGGCACCACCAGCGGGGTCGATCCGGCGTGGCAGAGCAACGCGCCGTCGCCGCCCAGGGTCACGGTGACCGCGCCGGCCCGCCAGCGCCGGCGCAGCTCCTGCGCGCCCCGTGACGCGGTGGCCAGCCGGGACGCACCGGGCGTGGTCTTCACCAGCTCCCGCACCTCCGACTCGTTCGGGGTGGCCAGGTGCACCCCCGGCACCGCCGCCGGTCCGCGCGGGTGCGGGTCCCACACCACGGGCGCGCGGGTCGCCGCGAGCGCGGAGCGCAGCGCCGGCTGCCGGGCCACCCCCCGGCCGTAGTCGCTGACCAACACGGCGGACGCGGAGGCGAGCAGCCGCAGGACGGCGTCGCTCGGCTCACCGGGCTCCCCGTCCGCTCCGCCCCGGTCGTGCCGCAGCAGCACCCGACCCCGGGCATGCAGGCGGACCTTCTCCGGGGTGGCACCGCGCAGCGGCAGCGCGTACACCCGCACACCGGCGGCAGCGAGCAGCTCGGCGAGCCGGGCTCCGCCCGCGTCGTCGGCGAGAGCGGTCACCAGCGCCACCTCGGCGCCCTGGGCGGCGGCGAAGACCGCCGCCAGGCCGGCGCCGCCGGGCCGGTCCACGGCCGTGGACTCGTCGAGGACCGGGACCGGGGAGTCCGGGCAGAGCCGGTTGACCACCCCCTCGACGTCCCGGTCGAGCAGGATGTCACCGAGCACCACCACCGGTCCTGCCATCAGCTCGCCTCCTCATCCCGCCTCGACCGGCCGGTCGGCTTCGCCGTCCAGCACCACCTCGACCCCAGCGCGCACCGGCCGGTCCGGTCCCCCGGCCGCGCCCATCGAAGGCCCTTCCGGCCCACCGGCCGCCTGCACCGTCGGCCGTTCCGACGGCTGCGGGCCGCCCGGGGGCCGCGCCGCCGTCGCGCCCGCCGCCGCGAGGGCGGCGGGGAGCACCCGGTCGACGTACTCGCAGAGCACGTGCGTGCAGACCAGGTGCAGCTCCTGGACGACCTGGCTGTCCGGGGAGGCGATGGCGAGCACGTCGTGACAGGCGTCGGCGAGGGGGTTCGGGGTGGGGCCGGTGAAGGCCCAGCAGCGCAGGCCGCTGCGACGGCCGGCGGCGACGGCGGCGAGGAGGTTGCTGCTGGCGCCGCTGGTGGACAGCAACAGGAGGATGTCGTCGGGGCGGCCATGGGCGCGGACCTGGCGGGCGAAGACCTCGTCGTAGCCGTAGTCGTTGCCGATGGCGGTGAGCGCGGAGGTCTCGGCGTGCAGGGCGATGGCGGAGAGCGGTTCGCGGTCGTCGCGGAGTTTGCCGACGAGTTCGGCGGTGAGGTGCTGGGCCTCGGCGGCGCTGCCGCCGTTGCCGGCCACCAGCAACCGCCCCCCGGCAGCCAGCCGGTGCGCCAACTCCCCGCCCCACCGGGCCAGCAGCTCTTCCGAGCCGCGCAACGGCGGCAGCGCGGCGGCCAGGTTCTCCAGGTGCGCGTCGAGCACCGACGGGGCGGCCCGGTCTGCCGGTCGGGTCGGCCTGGCGGCCATCAGGCGACCACCCGGGTCGGCCGACGCACCGCTGCCACCTGGCCGTACAACTCGGCCAGCCGCTCGGCCGCCGCCGGCCAGGAGTAGCTGCGGCGGGCCCGGTCGCGGGCCGCGCCGGCGTACGCGAACCGGCGGATCCGGTCGTCGAGCAGGCGCCGGATCGCGGCACCCAGCGCGCCCGGGTCACGGGCTGGGACCAGGTCGCCGGTCACCCCGTCGAGGACGGTGTCGGTCAGCCCGCCGACGGCCGTGCCGACCACCGGCACGCCGCAGGCCATCGCCTCCAGCGGGGTGAGCCCGAACGGCTCGTACCAGGGGGCCGCGACCAGCAGGTCGGCGGAGCGGTACCAGCGGCCCATCTCCTCGCGGGGCACCGCCCCGACCAGGGTGACCCGGTCGGCGACCCCGCACGATCCGGCGAGGGCCCGCAGCCGGCGGGCGTGCGGGTCGGTCTCCAACAGCCCCTCGGGCGGGCCGCCCACCACCACGCACTCGGCCTCGGGCACCAGCGGCATCGCCCGGATCACGTCCTGGAAGCCCTTGCGCTCCACCAGCCGGCCGACGGTGAGGATGCGGGCCCGCCCCGGGCCGCGTTCGGCGGCCGGGCCGAGCGGCGCGAACGTGCCGAGGTTGACCCCGGACGCCACGACGGTGATCCGGGACCGGGGCACCCCCATCCGGACCAGCTCACCCACCTCGTCCTGGCACTGGGCGACCACCCGGTCGACCGAGCGGCCCAGCTCCCGCTCGTGGCCGATCCGGCCGGGCGGGCTGGTGTCCTGCACGCCCTGGTGGCGTCGCTTCACGGTGCCGAGGGCGTGGTACGTCAGCACCACCGGCACCCCGGTCCGCCGGCCGGCGGTGAGCGCGGCCAGGCCGCTCATCCAGAAGTGCGCGTGGATCACGTCGGGCGCCCAGTCCCCGCCGCGCCACCGGTCGACCAGCCAGCGGCCGAACGCCGGCATGTGCGGCAGCAACGCGTCCTTGGCGACCGGCTCGGCGGGCCCGGCCGGCACGTGCACCACGTCGTAGCCGTCGGGGCCACGGACCGTTCCCAGCAGGTCCACCGCGTCCCGGCGGGTGTACACCCGCACGTCGTGCCCGGCGGCCACCAGTGCGGCGGAGAGCTCGGCGACGTGCGTGTTCTGGCCACCGGCGTCCTCGCCGCCGAGGACGGCGAGCGGGCTGGCGTGCTCCGAGATCATCGCGACGCGCATACTTCCTCCTCCAGCAGCCGGTCCCAGTCAGCGAGGAAACGGTCCAGGCCGTAGCGCTCCCGTGCGGCCCGCCGGGCCGCCGCGCCCGCCCGGCGGGCGGCCTCCGGGTCCTCGAGGAGGCGGCGGGTCGCCCCCACCAGCTCCCCGACCCGGGTGGAGATGGCGCCGGCGTCCGGCGGCACCGCCACCACCGCCTCGGTGGTGGCCAGCGCGACGACCGGCATGCCGATGGCCATCGCCTCGATCAGGCTGAGCCCGAGCGAGGTCCACCGGCACAGGTGCAGGTACGCCCGCCGCCGGCCCAGCTCGGCGTGCATTAACTCCTGCGGCACGTCGTCGTGGGTGACAACCCGGTCGGCAGGCAGGCCCAGCCGGTCGGCGAGCCCGCTCACCCCCATGCCGAAGACGTCGAGCGGGGCGACGGCGGCGAACCGGGGCAGCAGGTCGGTGCCGGTGACCCGCCAGCGGCGTACCGGCTCGTTGATCACGACGGCGAGCCGGTCGAGCTCGCCGGTCCACTCGACCTTCGGTGCGACGACGCCGTGCTCGACCACCGTGGTGCGGGTGGTGCCGCTGTCCCAGAAGAGTTCGTTGAACCCGGTGACGTGGACCAGGAGCAGGTCGTCGCGGTCGGCCATCGGATGCCGGGTGTCGGGCACGTCGCCCTTGGGCGTGTTGTGCTCGACGTAGATCGCGGGCACGTCGCGGCCGACCCTGCGGCCCAGCCACTCGCAGGCCAGGTCGAACTCCTCGGGACGCTGGAGGACCACCACATCAACATCGGCCCGGGCGAGCGCGTCGGGGCTGACCTCGACGGCGCTGTCGGGCCACGGGTAGGTGCGGGCCCGGCCGAGGCCGTAGGCGCCCCGGTCGGGGGTGACCGGCACCAGGTACCGGTGCCGGCCGTGCACGAAGGAGGTGGCCCAGGAGCCGTGCACGTGCCACACCAGGACGTTCATCGGCCGCTCCCGCCGCCGCCGGCCGGCACGACCGTCCGGGTCGGGGCCGGCGTCCGCGGCCCGCCGGTGCCCGGGGGTACGCCGAGCAGGCGCACCGCGGCCAGCACCGCGCCCGGGTCGATCCCGGCCAGGCAGGGGTGACCGGGGACGGGGCAATGGGCGGCACGGGTGTCCCGGCAGGGCGCGTCGGCGTCGCCGAGCCGGACGGTCGGCACCCGGTACGGCCCCCACTGCCCGAACGGGACCGTGGGGGCAAACAGGCTGACCACCGGCACCCCGAGCGCGGCGGCCAGGTGCGCCGGGCCGGTGTTGCCGACGACCAGCGCGCCGGCGTTGGCGATGATCCCGGCCAGCTCGGCGAGTCCGGTGCGCCCGCCGAGGTCGACGCCGCCGGCGGCGGCTGTCCGGGCGGTGAGGTCCCGCTCGTCGGGCCCTCCCGTGACCACCACCCGGTAACCCGCCCCGGTGAGCACCCGGACGATCCGGGCGGCCAGCTCCGGCGGGCAGGCCCGCGACGAGGCCGACGAACCGGGGTGCAGCACCACGTACCCGGGTTCGTCGGCCTCGGGCGGCGGCGGTGGGACCGCGTCTCGGCGCAGCCGCAGTCGGGGCTGATCGTCGTCGGGCAGGGCGTAGCCGGCGGCGGCGGCCAGGGAGAGGGCGCGTTCGGTCTCGGGCACGCCCACCGGCACCCGGTGGCGCACGTCGAGGAGGCTGCCCGGGTAGTCGTCGCTGATCCCGCTCACCCGGGCCACCCCGGCCAGGCGCAGCAGCAGTGCCAGCGGCAGCGGCGACTGGTGGAAGCTGGTGAAGATCACCGCCTCGTCCGCCCCGATCGCGGCCAGCCGCCGCACCAGACGGTCGACGCGCCGCGGGTCCACCGGGGCCGGGTCCGGGTCGATCCACTCCAGGGGCCACTCGACGATCTCGTCCACCCCCGGCAGCAGGCGTGCCGCCGCCCGCCCCCGCGGCCCGCACAGCAGCACCACCCGCTCGGCGTGCGCCGCCACCGCCCGGACACCCGGCCCCGTCACCAGCACGTCCCCCGCCGAGTCGGCGCGTACCACCAGCACCGTCCCACCCCGCCGCGGCAGCACCGGCACCACCGCCGCCTGCCGGCGCAGGATCTCCTCCACGGCGTGCGGCAACGTCGACGCCACGCAGGGCGCCGCCGCGATCTCCTCGCCCCGGGTCACCGGTGTCGGCACCAGGATCCCGGCCGCCCCCGCCGCCAGCGCCGCCGTCATGTCCCGGCCGATGTCCCCCACCACCACGCACCGCCCCGGCGTCGTACCCAGGTCGGCGGCGGCGGCGTACACCAGCCCCGGCGCCGGCTTGCGGCACCCACAGCCCGCGTCGTCGTCGTGCGGACACACCCGCCACGAGTCGAACGGGCCCAGCAACTCCTCCACCCGGGCGTGCACCTCGGCCATCCGGTCGGCGGTGAACAGGCCCCGGGCCAGCCCCGACTGGTTCGTCACCACCCCCAGCCGCAGCCCGGCCGCCCGCAACCGGTCCAGCGCCTCCCGCGCCCCCGCCACCGGCCGCACCTTCTCCGGGTCCCCGTTGTACGGCACGTCCTCGATCAGCGTCCCGTCCCGGTCCAGCAGCACCGCGTCGAACAGGACGCCACCGCACCGGCGGTCAGCACCCGGGTCGACCCGGGCTGACTCGCGCCGATCCGGCTCCATCTGGTCCCGTCGCACGCGCGGCGGGTTCCCTGCGCCCCGGGGAGTAAACGTCGTCCCCGACGCGCCACCGCCACCGCGCCCACCCGGTGGCAGGCGCCTCGCGCCTCCGGTGCGGCGATACCCGCCGTCGCCGAGAAGCTAACCCGCCCGGGTCGTTAGCGCCGGCTCGCGGCAGGGTACGGGTGCGAAGTGGCAGTTGTGGACCAGGTGATCGAGGCGTCCCCCCGGCACGTCTTCGACGTCCTCGCCGACGGCTGGACGGGCCAACACACCACGTCATACCCGCCGGACGGGGAGCCTTTACGACACCGGGCGGGCAACTGGCTACCCTCTCTGATGACCCTGTCGGCGAACCGAGGATGTCCGTCATGATCAAACCCGTGCAGTTGCCCGTGCCGTGGCGGGACGCGCGCCTGACCGTCGTGGTCCCCACCTACAACGAGGCGGGCAATCTGCCGGTGGTGGTCGAGCGGCTCCTCGCGCTGCCGCTGCCGAACCTGACGGTGCTGGTCGCCGACGACAACTCCCCGGACGGCACCGGCGAGGTGGCCGACAAGCTGGCCGTCGAGCACCCCGAACGGGTCCGGGTGGTGCACCGTGCCGGCAAGGAGGGGCTCGGCCGGGCGTACGTCGACGGGATCACCCGGGCGCTCGACGGCGGCGCCGAGTACGTGGCGCAGATGGACGCCGACCTGTCCCACCCGCCGGAGGCGCTGCCCGGGATGCTCGGCGCGCTGCTCTCCACCCAGGCGGGCGTGGTCATCGGCTCCCGCTACGTGCCCGGCGGCCAGCTCGACGAGGCGTGGCCGCTGTACCGGCGCGCGCTCAGCGGCTGGGCCAACCTCTACGTGCACACCCTGCTGCGGGTGCGCATCCGCGACCTCACGGCCGGGTTCAAGATCTGGCGGGCGGACGCCCTGCGCGACATCGGCCTGGATCGGGTGCAGTCCAACGGCTACAGCTTCCAGGTGGAGATGCACTACCTGGCCACGAAGCTCGGGCACACCATCCTGGAGGTGCCGATCCGCTTCGAGGAGCGCCGCGACGGGCTGTCGAAGATGACCACCGCCACCAAGATCGAAAGTGCGCTGATGCCGTTCAAGCTGCGCACCCGGCACCGCAACATCGAGCGCTGACCGCCCGCCCTGGACCCCTGCGGATGGCCCGGGGCGGGCGTGGCACGGCGTATGTGGCGACGCCGTCGCGGGTCAGCGGTAGACCGCCCGGTGGGCCGCGCCGATCATCTGAGCGTAGAGCCCCCCGGTGACGGCCCGGTCGCGGGCCAGCGCCGCCCGGGCGGCGTTCGCGCCGGGCGCGCCGTGCACCCCACCGCCCGGGTGGGCCGAGGCGCTGGCCAGGTAGAGCCGGTCCACCGGGGTGTCCGCCCGGCCCAGGCCGGGGATCGGCCGCAGGAACAGCTGCTGGTACGCCGCCGCGGTGCCGCCGCCCAGCGCCCCGCCGACCAGGCTCGGGTCGCCCCGCTCCAGGTCGGCCGGGCCGGCGACGTACCGGCCGACGACGCGGGAACGGAAGCCGGGGGCCGCCGCCTCCAGCACCTCCTCCATCCGGTCCACGTGCCCGGCGACGTCCTCGGCCCGCCAGTGCCGCCGAAACGGCAGGTGGGTGTACGCCCACAGCGACTCGGTCCCGGGTGGCGAGTGGCTCGGGTCGGCGACGCTCATCTGCCCGAGCAGCAGGAACGGGTCCCTCGGGATCTCCCCCCGGGCCAACTCGGCCGCGTACGTGGTCAGGCCGCCCAGGTCCGCGCCGAGGTGCACGGTGCCGGCGCCGGCCACCGCCGGGTTGGTCCACGGCACCGGCCCGGACAGCGCCCAGTCGACCTTGAGGGTGGAGCCGTCCCACCGGAAGTGGGCCAGGTCCTCGACGAGGCGTGGCGGCAGCGCCGCGGCACCGACCAGGTCCAGGTAGAGCGCAGGGGCCGGGACGTCGGCCAGCACCGCCCTGCGGGCCCGCCAGGTGGTGCCGCCGATGGCGCGTACCCCCATCGCCCGGCCCCGGGCGGTGAGCACCCGCTCGACCCGGGCGCCGTAGCGGATCCGGCCACCCCGGGCGGCCAGCCGGTCCACCAGCGCGTCGGTGATCTTCTGCGCCCCGCCGACCGGCACCGGCCAGCCGACCTGTTGGCCGAGCATGGCCAGCAGCCAGCCGTACACCCCGGAGCCGGCGTCCTCCGGGGCGAGGTCGGTGTGCAGGGCGCAGCCGGCGAGCAGGAGCGTGCCGCCCTCGCCGTCGAAGAGCTCGTCGCCGAGCTTGCGTACCGGCACGACGAGGCGGCGGGCCAGCCGCAGCGCCCCGCCGATCCGCAGCCGGCGCAGCAGCCCGGCCCCGCCGCGCACCGGCGGGAACGGCGTGGTGATGGTGTCCAGCATCGGCCCGGCGATGTCGAGCCAGTCGGCGTACGCGTTGCGCCAGCGCTCGCCATCGGCCGGCGCGAACGCCTCCAGCGAGGCGGCCGTGGCGTCGAGGTCCCGGTTGAGCACCGCCGTCCGGCCGTCGGGCAGCAGGTGGGCCAGCACGTCGGGGGCGTGGGTCCAGCTCAGGCCGTGCCGCTCCAGCTCCAGGCCGGCCAGCACCGGGGAGGCGTACCCGAGCGGGTAGAAGGAGCTGTAGAGGTCGCTGAGATAGCCGGGGGCGGTCACCTCGGCCGAGCGCACCGCCCCGCCGGGTGCCCCGGTCGCCTCCAGCACCAGCACGTCCCAGCCCGCGTCGGCCAACAGGTTGGCGGCCACCAGGCCGTTGTGGCCAGCGCCGATGACCACGGCATCCGCCGTCTGGACACCCGTCGAGATCATCGAAGCCGCCTACCCGGCCGGTCACCAGGCGAAACGCGTTTGGGTCGGGTCGGCCGGGGGATCCGCTGCCGCATGTATACGGTTTCGCAGCTCATCGGTGGAGTGTGGGGCGCGGGCGGCGCGGGCGGCGAGCTGGTCGTCCGCGATCCGGCCGACGACACCCCGGTCAGCGCCGTGCCGGTGGCGACGGCGGACGAGGTCGGCAAGGCGGTGGAGGCCGCCCGGGAGGCCGCAGCCGAGTGGGCGACGACCGCCCCGGCCGAGCGGGCGGCGGCCCTGCACCGCGCGGCGGACGCGGTCGAGGCCACGGCGGAGGAGTTGGCCGCGGCGGTCACCGCCGAGATGGGCAAGCCCCTCGCGGACGCCCGGGGCGGCGTCGAGGCGGGCGTCGGCACCCTGCGACAGTACGCGGAGCTGGGCCCGCTGCGCGGCGGTCGGACGCTGCTAGGACGCGAGGACGCCATCGACCTCATGGTCCCGCAGCCGCGCGGGGTGGCCGCCGTGATCACCCCGTGGAACGACCCGGTGGCGATCTCCTGCGGGCTGCTCGGCGCGGCGCTGGTGACCGGCAACGTGGTGCTGTACAAGCCGAGCGAGCGGACCTCGGCGACCGGGTGGCTGTTGGCGCGGGCGCTGGACGGCGCACTGCCTGCTGGCGTGTTGTCGCTACTCACCGGCGGTGGTGAGGTCGGCGCGGCGCTGGCCGCGAGTGACGTGGACGTGGTGGCGCACGTCGGGTCGACGGCCACCGGTCGGTCGATCGCCGCGGCGACGGCCCGCACCGGGGCGAAGGTGCTGCTGGAGAACGGCGGCAGCGACCCGTTGGTCGTCGACGCCGACGTCGACCCGGTCTGGGCGGCCGAGCAGGCGGCGCTCGGGGCGTTCGCCAACGCCGGGCAGATCTGCGTCGCGGTGGAGCGGATCTACGTGCACCGCGACATCGCCGAGGACTTCGTCGACGCCCTGGTGGAACGGGCCGGGGCGCTGCGGTCGGGTCCCGGCCGGGATCCGGAGACCCAGCTCGGGCCACTGGTCGACCGGCGGCACCGGGACCACGTGCACGGGCAGGTGACGGCGGCCGTGGCCGACGGGGCGCGGATCCGCACCGGCGGCGCGTTGCCGGACGGGCCGGGGGCGTTCTATCCGGCGACCGTGGTCGCCGGCTGCCGCCACGACATGGCCGTGGTCCGGGAGGAGACCTTCGGCCCGGTCGCCCCGGTGGTCGTGGTCGACTCGTTCAGCGAGGCGCTGCGGTGCGCCGCGGACTCACCGTACGGGCTGGCCGCCACGGTGCTCACCGGGTCGATGAGTCACGCCCAGCGGGCCTGGCGGGAGCTGCCGGTCGGCACCGTGAAGATCAACGCGGTCTTCGGCGGGGCCCCCGGCGGGGCGGCCCACCCCCGCAGGGGCAGCGGCCAGGGCTTCGGCTACGGCCCGGAACTCCTCGACGAGTTCACGGCCACGAAGGCGGTGCACATCGAACCCCCCGCCGGCGGCCACTGGTGAGCCGCACGGTGGCGGTCAGTCGCCGCGCGCCCTGCGGGTCTCCCGGTCGTTGGCCTTCTCGATCGCCTTGACCAGTTCCGGCTTGGTCATCCGGGAACGGCCGGGGATGTCGAGCTTGCGGGCCACGCCCATGAGATGGTCCTTGGTGGCGTTGGCGTCCACGCCGCCCGCCGTGGAGGCGCGCCGCTGTGGGCCGCCACCGGCCGCCTGCCGGTCGCTGGGGCCCTTGCGCCCCTTGGGCTCCCAGTGGTCGCCCACCTTCTCGTACTGGTGCTTCACGGCGGCGAACGCGGTCCGGTGCGCCCGCTCCCCCTCGCCGTACGTCTCCACCGCCGAGTCGTGCGTCTTCGCCCAGGTGCGCTGCGCCTTCTCCGGGGAGCGCCGCAACGTGCTGGGCAGTACCTCGCGTCCGGGCATGTCGTCCTCCTCCGCATCGGCTGGTTCCCGATTGATCGTTCCCGCGGTCAGCGCCCGCAAACGGCCCGAACGGGGCGAACCGGGCGGCGGGGCGGCGGGGCGGGACGGGCAGGCACCGCAGGCGGGGCGGCGTACCCTGCCTGGTTTGTCGATTTCCGGCTTTGGGTACCGGCGGAGCCAGGCGAGCACGGGTGGATCCGGTCACCCCGCGCCGCCGGGGCGCAGGGGGCGGTCATGGCAACCACGACGGAACCGGGCACGGCTCCTCCCGGCGGGCGGTCGCGGCTCCCCCGGCGGGTACGCCAGCTGAGTTGGCGCACCTGGCGCGGGGCGCTGGTGCGCAGCGGGCAGAACTTCGTCAAGGACAACTGCGCGGACTGGGCCGCCGCCCTCACCTACTACGGGGTGCTCGCGCTCTTCCCGTCCACCATCGTGGTGGTGGCCCTGGTCGGTTTGGTCTCCGACGGGGAACGGACCGTGGACACCGTGATCGACCTGGCCCGCGAACTGGGGGCCGGCTCGGTGGTCGGCAACGACGGTTTCGTCGACGTCGTCCGGGCCGTGGTGGACCAGCAGAGCGGAGCGAAGGTGCTGCTCAGCTTCGGTCTGCTCGGCGCGCTCTGGTCGGCGTCGGGGTTCATCGGGGCGTTCACCCGGGCATCCAACGCCATCTACGGGGTGCAGGAGGGGCGGCCGGTCTGGAAGCTGCGTCCCCTCCAGATCGGCCTGGCCGCCGTGACGCTGGTGCTGCTGGCGGTGGTGGCCACCGGGCTGATCGTCAGCGGCCCGGTCACCGACGCGGTGGGCAACCTGATCAACGCGGGCGGGCTGGCCCGGACGGTGTGGAGCGTCGCGAAGTGGCCGGTGCTGGCCATGGTGATGATGGTGCTGCTGTCCCTGCTGTTCTGGATCGCCCCGAACGTGCGCCAACCCCGGTTCCGCTGGCTCACCCCGGGCGGAACGGTCGCCCTGGTCTCCTGGGCCCTCGCCTCCTTCGGCTTCGGCCTCTACGTGGCCAACTTCGGCTCGTACGACGTGACGTACGGCAGCCTCGGGGCGGTGATCGCGTTCCTGGTCTGGCTCTTCCTGTCCAACTCGGCGCTGATGCTCGGCGTGCAGATCAACGCCGAGCTGCAACGCGGCCGGGCGATGCAGGCCGGCGACCCGAACCCGGACGATCCGGTGCTGACGCCCCGGGCCCCGGCCGATTCGTGACCGACTGCGCCCTTCGCGGCGTCACCCTCGGTTTACCGGCCGTCGCGCCGGGTAGCGCAGAAGGCATGGAACGTGGCAACAGCAAGCACAGCCCGAGGCTCGACGAGCAGATGAGCCAAGAGGTCAGCGGCCTGGTGCAGGGTCCGGGCGCCGCCGGCTCCCGGGTCGACGAATCCCGGCAGCCCGAGCCCGCGGGCGAGGACCAGCCGGAGCCGACCACGGCACCGGCCGGCGAGCTGCGTAGCGGCGCCCCACAGGGGATGAGTTCCGAGGACGTGGAGGAGCGCAGCCGGCTCGGGCGGTTCATCACGATGACCGCCCTGCCCGGTGACCGGGAGGCGCTGATCGCCAACGCGCGCGACAACAATGCGCCGGACGACATCGTCACCGCCCTGGAGGGCCTGCCGCCGGACACCCGCTACCAGACGATTTCCGAGGTGTGGGCCGCGCTCGGGAACAGCAACGAGACGACGCGTTGGTGAGTCGGGGCGGCCCACGCTCCCCCACGACGCACCGACGCACCGACGCACCGACGCACCGAGGAGGATTCCCCGATGAGTGGCGCTACCGAACACGTGGACGTGTCCGTCCCGATCCGGACCGCGTACGACCAGTGGACGCAGTTCGAGGAGTTCCCGCACTTCATGGAGGGGGTCCAGGAGGTCCGGCAACTCACCGACACCAAGACCCACTGGACGGTGGAGATCGCCGGGGTGAAGCGGGAGTTCGACGCCGAGATCACCGAACAACTGCCGGACGAGCGGGTCGCCTGGAGGTCCACCGGGGGCACCCAGCAGGCCGGCGTGGTGACCTTCCACCGCCTCGACGAGGACAAGACCCGGGTCACCCTTCAGCTCGAGTTCGAGCCGCACGGCGTGCTGGAGCAGGCCGGTGACAAGCTCGGCGTCGTCGACCGCCGCGCCAAGGGCGACCTGGAACGGTTCAAGACGTTCATCGAGCGGCGCGGTCAGGAGACCGGCGCCTGGCGGGGGGCCGTGGACCGCCCGCAGCCCTGATCCCCCCGGGCACGCGCTGAGGATGGCCGCCGACTCCGGCGGCCATCGCCGTGTCCGGGGTACGGCGACACCCGGCCGTTTGCGATCACCGACCCCGGGTACGCGCCAGCATGACCGACAACGACAGCCACGTGTGGCGCGACGAGGAACGCCTCCCCCTGGAGGAACTGGACCGGGCAATAGCCCGGTCGACGATCGACGGGCAGGCCGACGACGTGACCGGCAACGACGCCGGCGAGGAGGCCGCGTTCGGGCACGGCCCGGAGGCGGTGGACCGGGGCGCGGCGCCCGCCGAGCGGGAGCGCGAGCGCACGGACGCGGACCGGGCGTACCGACCGTCGACCATCGGACGGACCGGCCCGGACACGATGTGACCTCCCGCGGCCGGCTCAGCGCCGCCGTGCGGCACCGGCCTGCAGGAGGATCAGCGCCACGGCGAGGACCGTCAGCGCCGCGCCGAGCAGCTCGACGGAGGTGTGCCCGAGCAACACGCCGATGCCGGTGGGCACCAGCGCGGCGCCCACACCGGCCCCGGCGATCTGCACCCCGATCGCCCGGTCGGCGTGCCCGGCACCGACCCGGTCGACGGTGCTGAGGGTCAGCAGTGGGAAGACCGGTGCGGCGGCGAAGCCCAGCACCAGCAGCCCGGCCACCGCCACCCAGGCGGGTGCGGGCAGGGCGATCAACGCGGCCCCCGCGACCATGCCGAACAGACTCCCGCGCAGTACCCGGGTGGTGCCGAGCCGTTCGGAGACGACGCCCTGCACCAGCCGCCCCACGAACAGGCTCCCCCAGTAGCCCGAGACGCAGACCCCGGCTGCCCCGGCGGTGAGGCCACGCCCGTCGGTGAGCAGCAGGAAGGCCCAGAGCCCGGCGGCGACCTCGATCGCCACGTACACCGCGAAGGCCAGCGCGCCCAGCCAGACGGCCGGTAGACGCAGCGTCTCGCGGATCCGGACCGGGGTGATGGGCTTGTGCGGCCCGGGACCGGCGGCGGTCGAGGAGGGCGCAGCCGCTCCGGTCGCAGCCCGGTCCCGCCAGGCCCGCACGGTGAGGGCGAACGCGACGGCGAGGGCGAGTTGGCTGGCGGCGACGACGCCGTATCCCCAGCGCCAGGCGAGGCCCAGACCGAGCGTCGCGGTCATCACCAGCGGGCCGATGGCCACGCCGAGCCCGAAGAACGCGTGCATCCAGTTCATGTGGCGCGGCCCGAAGGCGCCGGCCGCGTACGCGTTGAGCCCGGAGTCGACCGCCCCGGAGCCGAGCCCGAGCACCAGCGCGCAGGCCGTCATGACGACGAGCGCCGGGCTGGTGGCGTAGCCGGTGAGGGCCAGGCTGGCCAGCAGGGTGCTGCCGGCGAGAAGCCAGCCGACGCCGATCCGGGCCAGGGTGAACCCGGCCACCAGGCTGGAGGTGAGGTACCCCACGGTGCCGGCCGTGAGCACCAGTCCGACCGCCTCGGTGGGCACGTCGAAGTCGGCCCGGATGGACGGCCAGCCGACGCCGATCAGCCCGTCCGGCAGGCCGAGGCTGACAAACGCGAGGTAGGCGAGCAGGAGCAGCGAGGGGCGGGGCGGCGCAGGGGTGGACACGGCCGGTCATTCTGCGCCAGTCGACGGACGCGCACCCACCCGGCCCGTCTCGGCCGAGAACGAGCACACCCGACTGCGGCAGTCGCGTCCCCCGAAACGGCAAGAAATGCGATACGGAAGGCTGGAAAAGTGGACAGGCCATCCACAATCGTCCGATCGGGTGACGGCGATCGGCGGGTGCCGCGCAAGACTTTCGGAATGCATCAGGGCTCCGGCATTCTCACCGTTCGTCAGCGCCGCCTCGCCTGGCTCGGCTTCCTCCTCGCGGCCGTCCAGGCTCCGGTCGCCGCCAAGTTCGCCCCCGACGACTCGTGGCTGTTCAGCCTCTGCGTCGCCCTGATGGTGGCCACCGTGATCATCGCCGACGACGCCGCCCGACGCCGCCCGGCCGGCGCGCCCTCCTCCGACTAGCCGCCACCACCGGCCCGTCGAACGGTCCGCCCTGGTCAGCCTTCGTCGGCCGGGCGCGCCTCGTGCCCGGGGCGACCGCGGGTACGCCGCCGCTCCTTCATCTCCGCCTCGTAGAGGTGCCGTCGACCGTCGACCAGTTCGTCACGGGCCCGACGGTCGAGCTCCCGAAAGAGCGCGTAGTACCCGTCGTCGAAGTCCTCGACGATCTGGAAGGTCCACCGGCCGGCGATCACGTTACGGCCGAGCAGGTCGGCGGCGATCCGGTCGGCGATCCCGTCGTGCCCGGCCGCCCGGAACTTCTCGACGGCGTCATCGAGCATCAGGTCGGCGTGGCCGACGAGTTGGTGCAGCGAGTAGAGGTGCCCGCGGACCCGCTCGACGGTCTCCAGCGCCTCGCTGAGCTTGCCCAGCGCCTCCACGGTGGTGTCGCTCACGCCCACCGGGCGACGGTGCTGCCCGTCGGGCCCGTCCTGGTGTCCCATCCGTCCCCCATGTGTTCGGCCGCGCCCGTCTTCGCGCGTCCTCCCTTCTGCCCCGTCGAGACCGGGTCAATCCCCTCGGCCGGCGCGGGCCGATGAGTGGCGAACCGGGGCCGGCCGAGTGGCCGAGAGCGCCCCGGTTATCGGCCGGTTAGCCTCTGTATTCATGCGCGTGTCCTCGAACCGGGTGGCCGGCCGTGCCGCCGTGGAGTCCGCCAACGCCGTCCTCGCCGCGCTGACCGTCTCGATCGGCACCGCCGGGCTCGCCGCCGCCACGGCCCGACCCGGGCTGCTCGCCGAGGTCGACCAGCACGCCGCCGCCGTACGGGACAGCCTCGACGGCGACCGCCGACCGCTGACCCGGGCCGCGCTCGCCGGGTACACCGAGGGTGTCCGGGACGCCGCGCGGGAGCACGGCTGGCTGCCGCCCGCCCGGTCGGCGGACTGGTCGGAACCCGACTGGCTGCTCATCCGCCTGCTGGCGGTCTGCGCCCTGGCGCGATCGCTGGGCACCCGCCCGACGCCGCTGCCCACGCTCTGACGTACGAAAGCGGGGAGGGGGCCCGTGGCCCCCTCCCCCTTAGTGCTGTTGCGCTCAGCCGCTCGGGCGGCCGAACTGCTGGGTCTCGTCACCGCCGGGGCGGTTCCTGCCCTGCCCGCCGGAGACGCCGCTCATGGAACCCTCCGACATCGGCGTGGCCTGGGTGCGTCCGGCACCCGTCCGGTCGGCCATCCGCCGCTCGACGTCGCCCCGGCCGGCACCCTGGGCCTGGCGGTGCTCCCGCAGCGTGCGAGATTCTTCGGAGGCCCGGTTGAGCCAGCCCTCCCAGCGGTTCTGCATCGGTTTGACCAGGCCACCGCCGAGGCCGACGATCAGGATGCCGGCCACCGTGGCGAGCACCGCAACCAGCACCGGGGTGGTGACGGTGGTGGCGATGCCCACCTGGTTCAGCGCGGCGATGATGCCCAGCGCCAGGATGAAGATCGCCGTCACGTCGGCCAGTACCCGGCCATAGGAGAGGCCGCCGAGGAAGCCGGTGACCAGGTCCCGCACCGCGTTGGCGATCGCGGCCGTCACGACCACGATGATGATCGCGACGAACGCCCGGGGCAGCCAGACGACCACGCCCCGGATCAGGTCGCTGATCGCGTTCGGCCCCCACACCCCGAAGGCGAACTGCAGGGTGAACAGCAGGACGGCGTAGTACGCCAGTTTCGCCAGGATGTCACTGGCATCGTATTTGGTGCGCTCCAACGCGCGCCGGATGCCACCCCGGTCGACCGCGCGATCGAACCCCACCCGTTCCAGTACCGTGTCTACGATCTTGAGGACCGCTTTGGCGATGAGCCACCCCACCACGAGGATCACGATGAACGCGATCGCCCTCGGGATGAAGAGCAGCACCGACCTCCACATATCGGTCAGGGCGTCCCCGATGTCTACCTGCCCGACCGCGAGGGTTTTCTGCATGGTGTCCCTCCTGTCGCATGGACTTCGACGGGCGCATACCCGTCCCGTCGGACAGCACGCCGCCCGACCGTAACGATTTTCCCGACATGTCCCCTCAGGTCGCCCCTGACCTGCCCTGACGCACACCACCGGCGGGGCCCGGGGAAGCCCGGCGACGGCGGGCGGCGACGCGATCGGGCCACCGGTCGGGCGCTCCGGCTAGGCTGCGGGCATGCCAGGCACGGTCGGGCGAGTGCCCACGCCAGCAACGCCCGCCGCCTCGGCGGCGCCCACCTCCGACGCGGCGGGCACCATGCTCGGCCACCCCTGGGCCGCCACGGCGCTCGGCCCACCGGGGCGGTGGGACCCCGCGGTACGCGGGGTGGTCGACCTGATCCTCGCCTCGCCGGTGCCGATGGCATTCGCGTACGGCGACGACCTCCTGCTGCTCTACAACGACGAGTACGCCACGCTGATCGGCGACCGCCACCCGGGTGCCATCGGCCGGCCGGCGACCGAGGTGTTCGCCGACGTCTGGGCCGAGCCGGGCGTCGGCGACGTGATCGACCGCGCCTACCGGCTGGGCGAGTCGTTCCTGGAGAAGGAGGCGGTGCTCCCCTTCGACCGGCACCGCCCCGGTGCCCGCGAGCAGGCCGTGTTCACCCGGGGCTACTCCCCCGTGCGGGACAGCGCGGGGCGGATCGCCGGGGTGCTGACCGTCGCCACCGAGACCAACCAGGTCACCGAGCAGTTGCAGAGCCTCAGCGACGTGGCCGCCGCGCTCGCCGGCACCCTCACCCTGGACGACGTGGCCCGGGTCGCCCTGCGCTACCTGCTCACCGCGTTCGACGCCGACCGGGTCACCTTCGGCGTCGACGACGGCGCCGGGTGGCGGACGGTCCGGCGGGTGCGCGGGGAACTGCTGGACGAGGCCGACGAGCGGCTGCCCCCGCTGTGGCGGCGCTCGTCCTCCGATTACCCCGGCCCGCTGGTCGTCGCCGCCCGCAGCGGGGTGCCCCAGTTCGTCGGCGACGGGCAGCCGCTGCGCGACATCGCGGTGGACCGGCACGACCAGAAGGTGCGGGCGCTGGCCGCCCAGCCGCTACGGACGTCGGTGCTGCGCGGCGGCCTGACCGTCGGCTACCACGAGGCCCACCCGTGGGCGGCTGCGGAGCGGGCCCTGCTGGCCGCCTCGGCCGAGCTGATCGGCCAGGCGGCCGAGCGGGCCCGCCGGTTCGAGACCCAGCACGGCACCGCCCAGCTGCTGCAACGCAGCATGCTGCCGGCACAGCTGCCCGACCTGCCCCGGCTGCGCATCGCCGCCCGGTACGCCCCGGGCGTCGACGGCAACGCCGCCGGCGGGGACTTCTACGATGCGTTCCTGCTGCCCACCGGCGAGCTGGGCATCGTGCTCGGCGACGTGGCCGGGCACGACGTGCAGGCTGCGGCGCGGATGGGTCAGGTCCGGGCCGCGCTGCGCGCGCTGGCGTTGGCCGACCCCCGACCGGACGCCGTACTCGCCGGGCTGGACCGCCTGGTGGGCAGCCTCAGCACCGAGACCGGCACCGAGGAACTCTTCGTGACGGTGGTGTTCGGGGTCATCGACGCGCCGCGGCAGCGGCTCACCCTGGCCAGCGCCGGCCACCCGGCGCCGCTGTTGCGGCGCTGCGCGCCCGACGGCGAGCCCCGGGCCGAGTACCTGGACGTGCCGCCCGGGGCCCCGCTCGGATTGGGCTCCGCCCCGCGCACCACGACCGTCCGGTTCGCGCCCGGGGACACCCTGCTGTTGTTCAGCGATGGGGTGGTGGAGCGGCGGTGGCAGAGCCTGACCGCCGGGCTGGACGGCCTCGCCGCCGCCGTCGCCGCCGCCGCCAGCGGGGATCCCCGGGCGTTGTGCGCGGTGGCGACCGCCGCCGTCGACGGCGCCACGGAGGACGACGTCGCAGTGCTGGCGGTGGAGCACGCGCTGATGCCGAGCCGCTCGGCCAGCATGGAGGTGCCGGCGGAGCCGACCGCGCCGAGCCGGGTGCGGCACTGGCTGACCGCCCAACTCGGTGACTGGCAGGTGCCCGAGTCGGTGGTCGGTGCGGCGGTGCTCTGCACCAGCGAGCTGACCACCAACGCGCTGCTGCACGCCGGCACCGCCGCCCGGGTCGAGATCGACCTCAGCCCGGAACGGCTGCTGGTGTCGGTGGCCGACTCCGGCACCCGGGGCACCGTGACCCGGGCCCGCACCGACACGCTGAGCAGCCGGGGACGCGGGCTCGGCCTGATCGAGCAGCTCAGCGACGCCTGGGGAACCGACCCGACGGTACGCGGGTCGACGGTCTGGTTCGAGATCCTCATTCCGGCCGGGCCGCCAGCCGGCGGCGGTGCGCCGAACGAGTGATCCACCGCCCATCGGGATGGGTTCGGACAAGCTCCTCCACCACCTGCTCGGCGCGGAGCGGGACCGGAGCGCGGACGGGAAGCTTCGCGACCTCGGCGGCCTTGGCCAAGCGGGTGAGTTGGTCGGCCAGCACGCCGGGGTGACCGCTGACCGGGCGGCGCAGCACCATCGCGTCGAGTACCACGACCAGCGGCACCGGCCTTTCCCGGTTGGTGATCTGCTGTCGTTCCAGGCGGGAGGTCACACGCTGGTCGATCGAGGGTGGGGAGCGGTACCGCATCGGTTCTGGCCGGCACGCATACCGCGACCGTCGACGGGGCAAGCTCCGTCACCACCTGCCCGCGCCGCGGGCGAGGCGGAAAGGTGGTGCCGTGGAACCGGTAGACGTCGCGTTTGCGGTGGTGGGCCTGGGTGCCCTGCTCGCCGGCATTCTCCCCAGGTTGCTGGAGCGTCGCCCCCTGTCGATGCCGATCGCGTTCCTCGGCCTGGGCATGTTGATCTTCATACTGCCGACCGGGCTACCCAACCCGGACCCCCTGAAGTACCCCGAGGTCGCCACGCACCTGACCGAGATCGGCGTGATCGTCGCGCTGATGGGCGCGGGCCTGAAGATCGACCGGCCGTTGAGCTGGACGAGGTGGTCGTCCACCTGGCGGATGCTGGCGATCGCGATGCCGGTGTGCATCGCGGCGGTGGCGCTGCTGGGCTGGTGGTGGGCGGGGCTGGTGCCGGCCGCCGCGCTGCTGCTCGGCGCGGCGCTCGCCCCGACCGACCCGGTGCTCGCCTCCGACGTGCAGGTCGGCGAGCCGACCGACGTGGAGGACTCCGAGGACGAGGTGCGCTTCGCGCTGACCAGCGAGGCCGGGCTCAACGACGGCCTGGCTTTCCCCTTCGTGTACGCGGCCATCGCGATCGCCACCACCAGTCTCGCCCCGGGCGAGTGGTTCGCCGAGTGGTTCGCCGTCGACGTGCTGTACAAGCTGGCCGTGGGCGTCGGCGGCGGGCTGCTGGTGGGCTGGCTGCTCGGCAAGCTGTTCTTCCGCGCCCCGAGCGAGCTCCGGCTGGCCCGGCACTCCGAGGGCTTCCTGGCCCTCGCCGCGACCTTCCTGGCGTACGGGCTGGTCGAGGTGGTGGGCGGATACGGCTTCCTGGCCGTGTTCGTGGCGGCACGGGCGATCCGGGCGGCCGAGCGCACCCACGAGTTCCACTCCGTGCTGCACGGCTTCGCCGAGCAGGTCGAGCGGCTGCTGACCGTACTGCTGCTCCTGCTCTTCGGTGGCGCGGTGGTCGGCGGCCTGCTCGCCCCGCTGACCTGGCCGGCGGCGCTGGTGGGGCTGGCGCTGATCTTCGTGGTCCGGCCACTGGTCGGCTGGGTGTCGCTGCGCGGCGCGCCCGGCCTTCCGAAGGAGCACTGGGTGATCTCGCTGTTCGGCATCCGGGGCGTCGGCTCGTTCTACTACCTGGCGTACGCGACGACGAAGGCCGACTTTCCGCAGGCCGACCTGATCTGGGCCACGGTCGGACTGGTGGTGATCGTCTCAGTGGTGGTGCACGGGGTGGCCGCCACGCCGGTGATGCAGCTCCTTGACCGCGAGGGCGAGCGCACCGGGGACCCCTCCGAACGCACCCCGACCCCCGCCACCGTCTGACCCCACCCCGGCACCACCGGCGCGGCGACGATTTCAGCGGAAGGAGTCGTAGAAGTCGTGGAGCATGTTGTGCAAGTTGTCCCGGTCGTACTTCTCGATCTCGAGGATGAGGTCCAGCAGTTGGGTGGTGTCCTTGGGGATCTGGCAGTTCGTCTCGACGACGAGCGCGTCGAGCATCCAGTGCAGGAGCTGGGCCACCGGCGCCTGGGCCGCGAGGTCGGAGTTGATGGTGAACCGGATGGTGCCGTCGAGGTTGGTCACCGTCGAGTAGTTGAGCATCTTCGCCTCGGTCCGCACCACCAACCGCCCCTCCGCCCGCATCAGCGCCAGCATCGCGGCGTGCAGTGCCTCCATGTACGCCGCGAGCAGCGGCGCGTACGCCCGGTCCTGCGGCAGGTCGGTGAGCACGACGGCGACCGGCTTGGGCAGATCGGCCCGGCTGAAGTCGAGGCGGGTGAAGTCGTAGGTGCGCACCCAGGCTCGGGTGATCCGGGACGCGAGCACGGTGTGCAGCGAGTCCATCCGGGGCGCGGTGCGCCCCCGCATCGCGGCCACGTCGAGGTCGGTCGGGAACGGGCCGCCCTGGCCGAGCACCTCGTAGACGGTCTGTTCGTAGTTGGCGGCGTTCTGCAGGCCGACCGGGCCCGGCAGGTAGTAGGCGGCGTTGCGGTGGCGGTAGACGATGTCGACCGTCGGGTTCTCCGTCAGGGTGTGCGTTCCCTCGTGGGCGAGCGTGGCGGCGAGCTCCCCCGGGTGCATCGTGCCGTCGAGGGCGGAGCGGCCCACGTGGATGATCGCGGTGTCACCCTGACCGCTGGCGAGGGCGGCCATCCCGGCGGGCAGCGAGGGGTTGTAGACGAATCCCGACCGTCGGCCGTCGGTGCGCTTGAGCATGCCTTCCAGCGCCGTGACCGTCTGCGCGAAACGCGCCTTCGCCAGCATCGAGGTCGACCCGAACAGGCGCGCGAAGGCGGTGTTGACGGCGGCGTGGGTGGGCTTGTTGGTGTCGTTCATGACGTCGACGATCTTCGTCTTCAACTCGTCCACGGCGGCGGTGAGGTAGGAATTACCCAGGGCGGACGGCACGACCCCGTCGAGGGAGTCCTGCACCTCCTTGAACAGGGTGGCCATCTGCTCGACCGTCGCGCCGCGCACCGTGATCTGCTGCATCCAGGCCCCGGCGGCCAGGGCGACGGCCTTGTCGAGCCGGGCGGTCAACTGGTCGCGGCGCAACCCGGCCGGCAGCGCCTGGACCGTGGGGCGCAACCGCTGCAGTTCGCAGGCGATCAGCACCCGGTAGGTCTGGAACACCTCGCGCCGGCCGAGGTCGAGCGCTTTCCTGGTCGCCTCGTCGGGGAACGGGAACATGCGGGAGCTCCTTCTGCTCGGCTGGCTCGGCCGATCAGCCGAACGTTGGCAAATAGGTAGCACCCGAACGTCTGCGGCGGTCAGTGGCAAGTCGGCCAACGGACAATGGGTGTGACCGTTACCGGCGGCCGGACGGACGAACGTTGCGCGGCCGGTTCTGAACCGGTGGGGCCGGGGAACCGATGGGCCGGTTGGCCGGGGCGTCGTGCGGGGACCAGGAAACTCAGGGACGCAGGCGGTCGGCCAGGGCCCGGCCGAGGTCATGGCCGGAGCGCCAGGCGGTCTGCACCCGGGGCTTGCCGAAGGCGTCGCCGGCCAGGCCGATTCCGTCGTCGTCCAGGTAGTACGTCCCGGCCCCGCCGGGGACGGTTGGCGTCGCGTACGTCCAGCGGTGCACGTGCACGTGCTCGGCGCGCTCGGGCAGGCCGAGCAGGTCGCGGACGGCCTGCTCTAGCGCCGCCCCGGCCCCGGTGGGCTGGGCGAGGTGCCCGGCGGCGAACCCGGGCGTGGTGTGCGCGACCAGCACCGGCGCGTGGTCCCCGCGCCGATCGCCGTCGTCGCAGACGAGGCTGAGCAGCGGATGGTCGTTGACGAAGGCACCCCGGAAGTCGGGCCAGGACCGGGTCGGGAAGCGCAGCACGCCGCTCAGCGTCGGTGCCCAGCGCTGCGCCTCGACAGCGGCGGTGGCCGTCGCGAGCGCCGGGTCCAGCAACAGTGCCGCCTGGGGCCCCGGAATGGCCAGCACCACGGCGGCGCAGGGCTCCCCCTCGACATACGGCCCGCGTTCGACGTCGAGCACCAGCCGATCGACCACCACGGGCAGGTCGGCGGCCAGGTACTCGACCAGGGATCGCAGCCCACGCGGGGCCGCCCAACGCATCGGGCCGGGCACCTCCCGCCGTCCCTGGGCCGAGTACGCCACGAAGGTGTCGGTCCACTCCCGGGCCAGCCCGGCGGCTTCCCAGCCGCGTACCACCTCGGCGAAGTCCGGGTCGCTGACGGTGAAGTACGCCGCCCCGAGATCCGCCGGCCGCCCGTCGAAGCGCCTGCTGGCCATCCGCCCTCCGGTCACCCGACCGCGCTCGCGGACCTGCACGGGAATTCCTGCCCGGTGCAACTCGGTGGCACAGGCCACCCCGGCGATCCCCGCCCCGATCACCACGACCCGCTTTTGGTCCCCGTCCATCCGGCGATCGTAGGTGTTCCCGGGCCGGCCAGGGGGGGCATGGACGTGCCGGCGCGCGCCGGTCGGGGCTTCACACGTCGTCAATGAGCGCGTACCTTGACGGAAACATGTGGGAGCGCTTCCACGCATTTCCATCTATCCCTGGGGACGTCCATGAGAAGCAGACCGGCGCTCGCGGCCCTGGCCGCCGGCGCGACCGCACTCACCGCCGCCACGACCGTCGCGGTCGGCCTTCTCGGCCCGGCCTCCGCCGTCGCCGCCGACTCCGCGTTCTACGTCGACCCGCAGACCAACGCCGCCCAGTGGGTGGCCGCCAACCCGGGCGACTCCCGGACCGCGGTGATCCGCGACCGGGTCGCCGCCGTGCCGCAGGCCCGCTGGTACACCCGCACCAACACCTCGACGGTACGCGGCGAGGTGGACCAGTTCGTCGGGGCCGCTGCCGCCGCGGGGAAGATCCCGATCCTGGTGGTCTACAACACCCCCAACCGCGACTGCGGCGGCGCCAGCGGCGGCGGGGCGCCCGACCACGCCACCTACCGGCAGTGGGTCGACCAGGTGGCCGCCGGCCTGGCCGGGCGACCCGCCACCATCGTGTTGGAGCCCGATGTGCTCCCGCTCATGACGAACTGCCAGAACTCCGGCCAGCAGGCCGAGACGAAGGCCTCCATGGCGTACGCCGGCAAGAAGCTCAAGGCCGGCTCTGCGCAGGCGAAGGTCTACTTCGACGCCGGGCACTCGGCGTGGCTCGCCCCGGCCGAGATCGCGTCCCGGCTGACCGGGGCGGACATCGCCAACAGCGCCGACGGCATCTCGCTCAACGTCTCCAACTACCGCACCACCGCCGAGTCCGTCGCGTACGCCAAGCAGGTCATCGCCGCCACCGGCGTGTCCCGGCTGAAGGCGGTCGTCGACACCAGCCGCAACGGCAACGGGCCGGCCGGCTCCGAGTGGTGCGACCCGCCGGGGCGGGCCATCGGCACGCCGAGCACCACCGCCACCGGTGACGCCGCGATCGACGCGTACCTCTGGGTGAAGCTACCCGGCGAGGCCGACGGCTGCCTCGCCGCGGCCGGCCAGTTCGTCCCGCAGCGGGCGTACGACCTGGCGGTCGCCGCCGGACCGGTCCCGACCACCCCCGCGCCCACCACGCCCGCCCCGACCACGCCGCCCCCGACCACGCCGCCGCCCACCACTCCCCCGCCCAGCACGCCGCCGCCGGCCCAGAGCTGCGCGGTCACCTTCACCCCCAACACCTGGACCGGCGGGTTCACCGCCGAGCTGCGGGTGACCAACCGGGGCGCCGCGCTCAACTCGTGGACGGTCGCCTTCACCGCCGGTGCCGGCGTGCGGCTGACCGGCGGCTGGAACGGCGAGTGGAGCCAGAGCGGCGAACGGATCACCGTCCGCAACTCCGCCTGGAACGGCGCGCTGCCGACGGGCGGCACGATCAGCGTCGGCTTCCAGGGCACCTACTCCGGCGCGAGCCTGCCCGCGCCGGTCGGCTTCACCCTCAACGGCGCGCCCTGCGCCTGATCCTCGCCGGAGCCCGCTGCGGCGCACGCAACGGCCGAACAACACTCGGGCGGGTGGATCGCACGATCCGCCCGCCCGGGGTTGCTCGCTTCGAGCGACGCAGCCGCAGGGCTCGGGCGTGGCGTCAGGCCCCCTGGCCCTGGTTCTGCATCAGCCCACCGTCCATGAAGTACGTCGAGCCGGTCACGTAGTCGGCGTCGTCGCTGGCCAGGAAGACGGCGAGCCGGCCGATCTCCTCGGGCTTAGCGGCCCGCTTCCACGGGATACTCTGCACCTGCTCCTCCAGGTAGGCCGGATCGTCGATGGCCTTCTGGTTGAACGGGGTGAGCACCATGCCCGGTCCGATGTTGTTGACGTTGAGGTGCATCGGCGCCACCTCCAGGGCCAGGCTCTTGGCGAACTCCAGCAGCGCGCCCTTGCTGGCGTCGTAGTCCGAGCCGCCGGCCCGGGCCACTTCCTGATGCACCGAGGTGGTGTTGATGATCTTCCCGTGGCCACCCTGGTCCCGCCGGTGCTGGACGAACCGACGGGAGGCGAAGAACGCCCCGTACACGTTGGTCCGGATGGCCCGGTCCCAGGTCTCGGTGTCCAGGTCCGCCACGGGGATGCCGGAGGCGTCGACCCCGGCGTTGTTCATCAGCACGTCGAGCGCGCCGAACTCCGCCAGGGCCTCGTCGAACATCGCCTCGACCTGAGACTCCTCGGAGATGTCGCATTGCACCACCGTCGCCCGGCGGCCGGCCTGCGCCACCTGGTCCCGGGTGTGTTCGGCTCCGGCGTGGTCGTGCAGGTAGTGCACCACCACGTCGGCGCCCTCGCGGGCGAACTGGATCGCCGTGGCCTGGCCGATGCCCGAGTCCGAGCCGGTGATCAGGGCGGTCTTTCCGTCGAGTCGTCCGGTCATCAGCGTGCTCCCTCCGTTCGTCCCGTGCCGGTGGGCACGGTCCGGCGCGGGCGGTCCGCGCCCTGGCGTAGCCGTTCCTCGGCCTCGGTCAGCAGCCCGGCGGCGTTGATCAGGCCGATGTGCGAGAAAGCCTGCGGGAAGTTGCCGAGCTGCTCCCCGGTGACCGGGTCGATCTGCTCGGCGAACAGGCCCAGGTCGTTAGCCCGGCCGGCGAGCTGGTCGAACAGCCGCCCGGCCCGGTCCAGCTCCCCGGCCAGGGCAAAGCAGCTCACCAGCCAGAACGAGCAGATGACGAAGCCGGCCGGGTCGCCGTCCCAGCGGCGCAGCAGCCCGCCGTGGGACAGCCGCGCCTCGACCACCTCCATCGTGGAGCGCATCCGGTCGTCGTCGGCGGGCAGGAAGCCCACCAGCGGCATGATGAGCACCGAGGCGTCCAGCTCGGCGGAGTCGAAGGCCCCGGTGTACGTGCCCAGCTGGTCGTTCCACCCCCGGGTGAGCACCGCGGAGCGGACGGCGTCGCGGGCCGCGGCCCAACGGGCCACGTCGGCATGGTCGCCGAGCCGGGGGCCGAAGCGCACCGCCCGGTCCAGTGCGGTCCAGCACTGCACCTTCGACGAGACGTAGTGCCGCTTCGCGTCGCGGGCCTCCCACATGCCCGCGTCCGGGCGGTGCCAGTCGCTGGCTGCCTGGTCGGCCAGGGCGCGCAGGAGCTGCCGCACCTCCGGGACCATCGGGTCGAGGTAGTGGCGCATCAGCCACGCCGCGTCGAGGATCTCCCCGAGCACGTCGTTCTGCCGCTGCCTCCACGCGTCGTTGCCGACCAGGACCGGCTGGCTGTCGGCATACCCGTCGAGGTGGTCGAGGCGGTGCTCAGTGAGGTCCCGCTCCCCCTCGACGCCGTACATGATGGGTGCCGGCCGGTCGCCGATGCGGCCCATCGCGTGAGCCACCCAGGCGAACTGCCGGGTTGCCTCGTCGGGACAGGCCGCCCGCCAGAGCGCCTGAAGGGTGAGGCTGAAGTCGCGGAGCCAGACGAAACGGTAGTCGTAGTTGCGGTCCCCGCCCGGCTCCTCGGGGAGCGAGGTGGTCGCCGCGGCGACAACCGCACCGCTGGGCTGGTACGTCATGCCCTGCACGATCAGCGCGCTCTGCCGCACCTGCTCCGGGTACCGGCCGTGGTACGGGTGCAGCCCCACCCAGGACCGCCAGCCGGCGACCGTCTCGGCCACCGCCCGGGCGGCGTCGGGCGGGGCGGACGGGGCGTCGCCGTACGTCGACGCGTAGCCCAGGCTGAAGCCGTACGACTTCCCGGCCCGGACGGTGAACACGGCCCCCGCCTCGCCCTCGCCGCACTCCAGGGCCACCTCGCCGCGCAGCGTCAGCCGGGTCGCCCCGGCGATCGCCTCGATCCCGTCGGCGGTCCCGGCCAGGTACGCGCTGACCCTGCCGTACTCGAACCGAGGCCGGTAGCGCAGCCGCACCGGCACCGCGCCGGAGACACCCTCCACCACCCGGACCAGCGCCCGGGGCGAGCGCAGCCCGACCTCGTGGCCGCGCGCGCCGGGCTCCAGCGCCAGCGCGTCGGTCACCGCCACCGACCCGTCGCGGGTGTGGAAGACGGTCCGCAGCACCAACGCGTCGTCCAGATAGGAGCGTTCGGTGGTGAAGTCCCCCTCCGGACGGATGGACCAGTGCCCCGCGTCGTCGTCGAGCAGCCGCCCGAAGACCGACGGGGCGTCGAAGCGCGCCGGGCACCACCAGTTGACCGAGCCGGCCCGGTCCACCAGGGCCGCGCTGCGACCGTCGGCAAGGAAGCCGTGCTCGCTGATCCGTCCGCTCTTCACGTCCGTGCCTACCCGGCGGCGCCGACCAGCATTCGTCGGGGCACCGCCGAATGCGGCCGGACCGGAGACCTCCGGGACCGAGGGGAGGTGGCGCGTTACCGGTCGGGGCCCGGGGGAACGCGGGAGGTCGACGAAGGAGGACGCTCATGACCAGATCCTCGAACCCCACCGCAGCCTGGCAACCCGGAGTCTCAGGCCGAAACGACCTCCCGTCCGGTCCGGCGGGCCACCCCGCCCCGCCCGGCGGCGACAGCCACGGCCCACCGGCCGGAGCCCCGAGCGTGACGATCGGGTCGTACCCGGACTATCCGTCCGCGCAGCGGGTGGTGGACTACCTGGCCGACAACCGGTTCCCGGTGGAACGCACCGCGATCGTGGGGACGAACCTCACCCTGGTCGAGACGGTCCTGGGCCGAATGACCACCGGCCGGGCGGCCCTGGTCGGCGCGGGAACCGGTGCGTGGTTCGGCCTCTTCATCGGGCTGCTCTTCGGGATCTTCGCCACCGGAAGCTGGGTGGCGGTGATCCTGGTCGGCCTGGTGGTCGGTGCGATCTGGGGTGCGGTGTTCGGCGCGGTCGCGCACGCGATGAGCGGTGGCGGGCGGGACTTCACGTCCGCCAGTTCCCTGCGTGCCGGCCAGTACGCGGTCACCGTCGACGCCGACCAGGCCGAACAGGCCCGGCAGTTGCTGGGCCGGATGCACCTGACGCCCACGGGCGCGACGGCCCGCTGAGGCCGATGCCACGGCGACGGCCCCGGGGCTGGACCCCGGGGCCGTCCTAGCCGGGGTCGGTGGCGAGGCGGGCGTGCAGGTGCTCGTCGTGCCGGCGGCCATCGCCGTAGCGATACGACTGGCGCAGCGTGCCCTCGGCGAGGTAGCCCGCCCGGTCGGCCACCCGGCAGGACGCCACATTCGCCACGGCGTGACAGAGCTCGATGCGGTGCAGGCCCAGCGCCGCGAAGCTCCAGGTGGTAAGTCGCCGAACCGCGCCTGTGGCGACGCCCCGCCCCCGGGCCGCGGGGACGGTCCAGTAGCCGACGCTGGCGTTCCCGCCGCCGATGCCGTGCATCGACACCGACCCCAGCAATGCGGTATCGCCGGGGTCGGCGACCGCGAGGGAGACGTGACCGCCACCCGACCAGTCGGCCCGCAGCCGCACCCAGTCGAGCGCGCGCGCCTCGTCCATGTCGCCCTGCGGGTTCCAGGTGGCCACCGCCGGGTCACGCAGGGCGGCCAGCACGTCGGGGGCGTCCGCCTCCCGCCAGGGGCGCAGCAGCAGTCCGGGGGCGGCGAGCACGACGTGGTCCACGGGGCAGGAGTCTGGCACGCCGCCGGCCCGGATGCCCGCCCGGGCTTCTCCCCCACCCACTCCCTTCAAATCCGAATTAAGTGACCCGGGACCGGCGTGCGCCGGCCATAACTCCAGCGCAGGCGTAGTTGTTGAAATTTGAAAGAGTGCTATGGTTGCGGGCATGACGGAGAGCCTGGACAGCGTGCGGATGGCCTGCTGGCGGGCGTACATCGAGTCGAGCCAGCGGCTGTTCACCCGGCTCGAGGACGACCTGCGAGCTGACAGCGAGCTGAGCTTCGCGGAATACCACGTGTTGGTCCTGCTCTCCGAGGCGCCGGGGCAGCGGCTGCGGATGGGCGAACTGGCCGGCCGGCTGGTTTTCTCACCCAGCCGGTTGACGTACCAGATCGCCTCGATGCAGCGGCGCGGCCTGGTGACCAAGCAGCCCTGCGCCGCGGACGGGCGGGGCAGTGAGGCGGTGCTCACCGCCGCCGGGCTGCTGACGCTGCGCGAGGCCGCGCCGCACCACCTGCGCTCCGTGCGCGCCCACCTGATGAACGACCTCGACGACGCCGAGATCGCCTGCCTGACCCGGGTCTTCGACCGTCTCGGTCGGCGCCTGCGCACCGACCGCGCCGCCTCGTCCACCCTCAGCGAATAAGGAGTTCGAGATGCCCGCCATCACCGTCGACGACGTCCTCGTCCTGCCCCGCCTGCCCCGGTTCGACGAGACCGGCAACTATCGGCCGGTCCGCCGCCTGACCACCGCCCCGAGCGGGTTCGAGGGTGAGGGCTTCCCGGTCCGCCGGGCCTTCGCCGGGGTGCCGATGCACGAACTCGACCCGTTCCTCCACCTCGACCAGATGGGCGAGGTGGACTACGCGCCGGGCGAGCCGAAGGGCACCTCGTGGCATCCGCACCGCGGCTTCGAGACGGTGACCTACATGATCGACGGGATCATGGACCACCAGGATTCGCAGGGCGGCGGCGGCACCATCACCGACGGCGACACCCAGTGGATGACGGCCGGCAGCGGCCTGCTGCACATCGAGGCCCCGCCGGAGCACCTGGTCGCCAGCGGCGGCCTCTTCCACGGCCTCCAACTCTGGGTGAACCTGCCGAAGGTGGCCAAGATGATGCCGCCGACGTACCAGGACATCCGCGGTCGGGAGTCGGCGCTGCTCACCACGCCGGACGGCGGCGCGCTCATCCGGGTCATCGCCGGCGAGGTGGCCGGGCACCGGGGGCCGGGCTCGACCCACACCCCGATCAGCATCGCCCACGTGACGGTGCAGCCCGGCGCCGAGCTGAGCCTGCCCTGGCAGCCGGACTTCAACGCGCTGGTCTACGTGCTCGCCGGCCGGGGCACGGTCGGCACCGACCGCCGGCCGTTCCACACCGGCCAGCTCGCCACCCACGGTCCGGGCGACGCGCTGCGGTTCACCGCCGACGCGAAGCAGGACTCGAACACCCCTGCCCTGGAGCTCTACGTGATGGGCGGGCAGCCGATCCGGGAGCCCGTGGCGCACTACGGCCCGTTCGTGATGAACACCCGGGACGAGCTGATCCAGGCGTTCGAGGACTTCCAGGCCGGCCGGCTCGGGGTGGTCCCGGCGCAGCGGCTGCCGCATACCGGGGGCCAGGGCGACCGTCCCTGAGGCGGGCACCTGACGGGCGTCACCGGGTGCACCCCGGTGGCGCCCGCCGAGGGGCTCAGGAGACCGCGAAGATCCCCGCCACCCCCAGCAGCACCATCACCAACACTGCCACCAGCGCCCCGCGCTCGCTCTCCACCGGCTGTTCGCGGTACTCGGTCACGGCGGCGTCGGTCGTCTCGATGGGCATAATGCGGCCTCCTCGGTGTTCGCGTCGGATTGCGGATGGGCGCCGCGCCGATCGTCAGCCAGCTCACCCGGAGTGCCGGTTGGCGTGCGGACCCGACGCGGGGGCCCTAACGTGAGGACGGTGTCGACCTCGGGAGGCTGGAGCGTGCCGTTACGGGACTGGTTCCTCACTGCGGAGGAACGCGCCAACCCGGCCTCTGAGTTACCCGTCTGGACGACCGGAAACCTCGCCGAGCCGCTGATTCACGGCGCCACGTACTTCGACCGGCTGGCCGACGAGGTGGAGGCGCTCGAGGAGGGCGACCACCTCTTCTTCACCGACTGGCGGGGCGACCCCGACGAACGACTGCGCCCGGACGGGCCGACCGTGGCCCAGTTGTTCAGCCGCGCCGCCCAGCGGGGTGTGCTGGTCAAGGGCCTGCTCTGGCGCTCCCACCTCGACACCCTGTCGTTCAGCGAGGCGGAGAACCGCAGCCTCAGCGAGACGATCTGCGCGGCCGGCGGTGAGGTGCTGCTCGACCAGCGGGTCCGACGCGGCGGCTCGCACCACCAGAAGCTGGTGGTGCTGCGCCACCCGGGGGCGCCCGAGCGGGACGTGGCCTTCGCCGGCGGTATCGACCTGTGCCACAGCCGCCGGGACGACGCCGACCACGCCGGCGACCGGCAGGCGGTGCGGATGTCCCCCCGGTACGGCGCCACCCCGCCCTGGCACGACGTGCAACTCGCCCTACGCGGGCCGGTGGTCGGCGCGCTCGACACGGTGTTCCGGGAGCGGTGGACCGACCCGATGCCGCTGGACTCGGAGAACCCGCTGGCGTACCTACGGGACCGGCTGCGGGGCGCGGACCTGACCCCGGATCCGCTGCCCGAGCAGCCGCCCGAACCGCCGCCGTGCGGCCCGCACCAGATCCAGGTGCTGCGCACCTACCCGGCGGTGCGCCCGCGCTACTCCTTCGCCCCCGACGGTGAGCGCACGGTGGCGCGCGGCTACACCAAGGCCGTGCGCCGGGCCCGGCGGCTGATCTACCTGGAGGACCAGTACCTCTGGTCGGCCGAGGTGGCCGACCTGTTCGCCCGGGCGCTGCGCGCCCACCCCGACCTGCATCTGGTGGCCGTCGTCCCCCGCTACCCGGACGTGGACGGCCGGTTCGCCCTGCCCCCGAACACGGTCGGCCGGGAGCAGGCGCTGGCGTTGTGCGGCAAGGCCGCCCCGGACCGGGTGCACGTCTTCGACGTGGAGAACCACGCGGGCGACCCGGTGTACGTACACGCCAAGGTGTGCGTGATCGACGACATGTGGGCGAGCGTCGGCAGCGACAACTTCAACCGCCGCTCCTGGACGCACGACAGCGAGCTCTCCTGCGCCGTACTCGACGAGACCCCGGACACCCGGGCCCCGCTCGACCCGGGCGGGCACGGCGACGGGGCCCGGCACTTCGCCCGGGAACTGCGGCTGCGGTTGTGGCGCGAGCACCTGGACCGGGACCCGGACGGCGGCGAGGACGACGACCTGCTCGACCCGGCGTCGGCGGTCGAGGCGATCACCGCGGCGGCCGATGCCCTCCAGCACTGGCACGACTCGGGCCGGGTCGGGCCCCGGCCGCCGGGCCGGCTGCGCCCGCACCGGCCGGAGCGGCTGCCCTGGTACACCCGGGCCTGGGCGCTGCCCGCGTACCGGCTGTTCTACGACCCGGACGGCAGGCCGCTGCGGGCCAGGTGGGCCGGGACCTGGTAACCGGGCCGACCCCCGACCGCCGCCGGGCCGTGGGTGAGCACGCTCTCCATCCCCGGGTACGCGAACGACGCGCGCGGTGAGTAGAAGCCCAACGTGATGACCAGCGGATTCGCGGGACGTAGCGGATAGACCGGGTGATCCGGGTCGAGAAAGGCCACCGACTCGACCTCGAACGGGGCCACCGGCTCGACCACGTACGGGTAGACGCCGCTGAGCAGGTCGGTGCCCCCGCCGTAGCGGTAGCGGTGGTGCCCGCTGCGGATGAGGTGGCTGGTGTCGCCGACGCGGGCCCGGGTCCGGATCAGCGGCGCCCCGTCGGCCTCGGTCTGCGCCACCAGCGTGTCGCCCCGCTGCTCCAGCCAGGTGCGGCCGGGCGTGACCGGGGCACGGCGCGCGGCGGCGTACTCGCGCACCCGGGAGCTGGAGCAGAGGTAGTGCGCCCACCAGCCAGCGGGCCGTTGCGCGGCGTCGGGGGCGGCGAGCGACACGCCGAGGTAGGTCAGCGAGTACGCGCCGAACCCGGAGGTCTGGGTCTCGTCGTCGACCACGTACTGGTTCATGAAGACCTGCCGCTGTTCGTCGGCGCGCAGGCCGGCCGGCAGCAGGGCGGCGACCGCGTCAGGGTCCGCCGGAAGCCAGCTGAGGTAGATCATCCGGCTGTGCACGACGAGGTGTGGTTCGGCGGGGTCGAGCACGATGCCTCCGGGCCAGCGGGGGTTTTCCGCGACGCTACGGGCGGCCCCGAGCGGGGACAACAACGGAAAGCCGACAGCCCGGCCGGCCTGTCGGCTTTCCTTCTGACGCCGACCGACGACGCATCGGCCGGTCGGCCGCCTCCGCTCGCCGACCGACCTTCCGGCCGAGTCGACCCACCGGCCGCCACCGGCCACCCGACAGGGGTTGACGCCGAACGGCCCCCGAAAGCCGCACCACCGGCCATGTCCGGCCTAACCGAACGGCCAGCGAAACGGTAATCGCGATCACATCTTCGTAACTTTATGCGGCTT
Source organism: Micromonospora sp. RTGN7 (assembly GCF_033804645.1). Classification (NCBI taxonomy): domain Bacteria; kingdom Bacillati; phylum Actinomycetota; class Actinomycetes; order Micromonosporales; family Micromonosporaceae; genus Micromonospora; species Micromonospora sp. RTGN7. Next base: position 194,184 of record NZ_JAPZLF010000012.1, read on the forward strand.
TTGAGCGTTTTGTTGCCAGAAGAACCTTAAGTACATCGTACTTTCAGCTAGATTTCCAGGAGCCGATCAGGTTAAAGTGAGTCCCGAACGGACCATCTGAAGTTAAACCAAAGCGTCACGTCTTTTATCCGCGGACGAGGTGCAGGGAGGACCACCAATGACCGCGCCAACGATGAGCGAGCAGACGAAGACACCGCCGGCCGCCGCCACCGAGAAGCTCAACCCGCGAGCGCTCACCGACAGCGCCGCCGACATCCTCAACGCCATGGCAGCGCTGCCCGCCAACCACCCGTCGCGCGCCGCGCTGCGGGACCGGGCGATCGAGGCATGGCTGCCCCTCGCCAATCACCTCGCCCACCGTTACAGCGGCCGGGGCGAGCCCACCGACGACCTGGCGCAGACCGCCGCCATCGGGCTGATCAAGGCGATCGACAAGTTCGACCCGTCGCGCGGTGTCGACTTCGCCGGCTACGCCATCCCGACGATCATCGGTGAGCTCAAGCGCCACTTCCGCGACCGCACCTGGGACATCCGGGTGCCGCGTCGCCTCCAGGAGCTGCGGCTGGCCATCTCCGACGCCAACAGCACGCTGCTGCAGACCCTGGGCCGCTCCCCGACGGTCACCGACATCGCCGCCCACCTCAAGCTCACCGAGGAAGAGGTCCTGGAGGGCCTGGAAGGTGCCCGCGCCTACAACGCGGTGTCGCTGTCCACCCCGACCGGCGACGGCGACCGGGCCACCGAGCTGGGCGACATGCTCGGCGGCGAGGACGGCGAGTTCGAGCTGGCCGAGCTGCGGGTGGCCCTGGGACCGGCGCTCGCCACGCTCGACGAGCGCGAGCAGAAGATCCTCACCCTGCGCTTCTACGGCAACCTCACCCAGTCGCAGATCGCCGACCAGATCGGCGTCTCGCAGATGCACGTGTCCCGGCTGCTGGCCCGGGCACTGACGAAGCTGCGGGGGCAGCTCGACGGCACGTACTAGAACGTGGATGCGGGTGGCCGGGCCGGCGGGCCCGGCCACCCGCACACCTGGGAAGGGGCGCCGCCGCGCCGGGGCGGGGGGGGGGGGGCCCCGGGGGCGGCCCCCCGCCGCGGGGGGGGGGGGGCCGGGGGGGGCCCCGGCG